>NZ_JBWKES010000005.1:108560-219542 GCF_056435325.1 Streptomyces sp. NPDC043952 | reverse complement strand
GTACCCCCCCCCCCCCCCCCCCCCCCCCCCCCCCCCCCCCCCCCCCCCCCCCCCCCTCTCCCCCCCCCCCCCCCCCCCCCCCCCCCCCCCCCCCCCCCCCCCCCCCCCCCCCCCCCCCCCCCCCCCCCCCCATGTCCGCCGCCGCCTCTGCCCGTGGTTCCCTACGCCGCCTCGGCGCCCAGTTCGAACCACACCGACTTGCCGACCCCGTGCGGCCGTACCCCCCAGGCGTCCGCGAGGGACTCCACCAGGACCATGCCCCGGCCGTGGGTGTCGTCGTCCGGGTCCGGGGCGCGCACCTCGGGTCTTCGGGGCACGAAGTCCCGTACCTCCACGCGCAGTCCGCCGGGTGCCACGACCGCGGTGAGGACGGCGTCGTCGTCGGTGTGCACCAGCGCGTTGGTGACCAGTTCGCTGGTGAGCAGCTCGGCGATCTCCGAGCGCCCCGGCTTGCCCCAGTCCCGCAGCAGCTCGCGCAGCTCCCGCCGGGCCTCGGGCACGGAGCGCAGATCCGCCCGCCCGAGTCTGCGCCACAGCCGCTGCGGCGACTGCGGTGGTGGTGGCGGCTGCGTCCGCTGTGCCGCCCGGCCGCGCCCGCCGCGCCGGTCCTGGACGTCCCGCCGGTCGCGCCCGTCCCGTAAGGAATCGTCCCGCGGGGAACCGTCGGCGGGCACCCGCACCAGGCGCCCCGGCGACTCCCCGGCGACCTGCGCGGTCCCCATGGCCCGCAGGGTGCCCGCGGTCTCCCTGACGACACCCTGAACTTCCCCCGAGGTTTCCCCCGTGCCGTCCCCCGGTTCCGCGGAGGGGGCCCCGGTGGTCACGGGACCGCCCCCTCGTGCCTGCCTCTTCATGGCCCCCGCCCGCACGCCGCTCGAACCCTGCCCCTCCTGGTCGAACACGTTCACGGGGGATGCTTGCCCAGTGGACCAACGGCCAGTCCTGGCACCGGCCCGATGACCGGCGGTTCGGCCACTGCCGGGGCCCGCCACACCCGGCCGCGGGGTGGCCGCCGCAGACGCGCGACGGCCTTCCGGGCGGCCCTGTGACGCCGCTGACGCCCCGTGACGGGCGGACCGCCGCGCCCGGCACAGCCGGTCGGCGGTCCGTCACGGCCCGTGAAACTGGCCGAAATCCGCTCCCCGATCCGGGTAATCCGCCCGACGGGCCGTGCGGTTCGCTCCCCGGCCCGGATCGTTCGCTCCCCGGTCCGGATCGTTCGCTCCCCGGCCCCGGCGGTTCGCTCCCCGGTCCAGGTGGTGTCAGGGCCGGGGCACGTTGCGCAGGTTGGAGCGGGCCATCTGGACCATGCGGCCGACCCCGCCGTCCAGCACGATCTTGGAGGCGGACAGCGCGAACCCGGTGACCATCTCGGCGCTGATCTTCGGCGGGATGGACAGGGCGTTGGGGTCGGTGACGATGTCCACCAGGGCCGGACCTTTGTGCCGGAACGCGTCCTTGAGCGCGCCGGCCAGCTGCTTGGGCTTCTCCACCCGCACGCCGTACGCCCCGCACGCGCGGGCCACGGCGGCGAAGTCGGGGTTGGCGTTGGCGGTGCCGTACGCGGGCAGCCCGGAGACCATCATCTCCAACTCGACCATGCCGAGCGAGGAGTTGTTGAACAGCACCACCTTGACCGGGAGGTCCTGCTGCACCAGCGTCAGGAAGTCGCCCATCAGCATGGAGAATCCGCCGTCCCCCGACATCGACACCACCTGCCGGCGCCGGTCGGTGCACTGCGCGCCGATCGCCATGGGCAGCGCGTTGGCCATCGAGCCGTGCGAGAAGGAACCGATGATCCTGCGGCGACCGTTGGGCGAGATGTAGCGCGCCGCCCAGACGTTGCACATGCCGGTGTCCACGGTGAACACCGCGTCGTCGGCGGCGACTTCGTCCAGTACGGCGGCCACGTACTCGGGGTGGATCGGGACATGCCGGTCCACCTTGCGGGTGTACGCCTTGACCACGCCTTCCAGCGCGTCGGCGTGTTTCTTCAGCATCCGGTCCAGGAAGCGCCGGCTGGTCTTCTCCTTGACCCGCGGGATGAGGCAGCGCAGCGTCTCGCGCACATCGCCCCACACGGCGAGGTCGAGCCGGGAGCGCCGGCCGAGCACCTCGGGCCGTACGTCGATCTGGGCGATCCGCACGTCGTCGGGCAGGAAGGCGTTGTACGGGAAGTCGGTGCCGAGCAGGATCAGCAGGTCGCACTCGTGGGTGGCCTCGTAGGCGGCGCCGTAGCCGAGCAGACCGCTCATGCCCACGTCGAACTTATTGTCGTACTGAATGAACTCCTTGCCCCTCAGGGCGTGTCCCACCGGGGACTTGACCTTCTCGGCGAACTCCATGACCTCGGCGTGCGCCCCCGCCGTGCCGCTGCCGCAGAACAGCGTGACCTTGCCGGCCTTGTCGATCATCTCCACGAGGGCGTCGATCTCGGCGTCGCCGGGGCGGACGGTGGGCCGGGAGGTCACCAGGGCGCTCTGCGCGGCCTTCTCCGGGGCGGGTTCGGCGGCGATGTCGCCGGGCAGCGAGACCACGCTGACCCCGCTGCGCCCGACCGCGTGCTGGATGGCGGTCTGGAGCAGCCGGGGCATCTGCCTCGGGCTGGAGATCAGCTCGCAGTAGTGGCTGCACTCCTGGAACAGCCGGTCCGGATGGGTCTCCTGGAAGTACCCGAGGCCGATCTCGCTGGAGGGGATGTGGGAGGCGAGGGCGAGCACGGGGGCCATGGAGCGGTGGGCGTCGTACAGGCCGTTGACGAGGTGCAGGTTGCCGGGGCCGCAGGAGCCGGCGCAGGCGGCCAGCTTCCCGGTGATCTGGGCCTCGGCGCCGGCCGCGAAGGCGGCGGTCTCCTCGTGGCGGACGTGCACCCAGTCGATGTGGGAGTGGCGGCGGACGGCGTCCACGATCGGGTTGAGGCTGTCGCCGACGACGCCGTAGAGGCGGCGCACGCCGGCGCGGACGAGGATGTCGACGAACTGCTCGGCTACGTTCTGCTTGGCCATGTTCTCTCGTCTGCCCCTTCCGGGGTCCGGGATCCGTGCGAGGTCCCGGACCCGTCCCGGATCCGTGCGTGGTGCCCCGGTTCCATGGAGGCATACGAGGGGCGGTTACGCCTCCCACAGGGCGGCGGCCGTACGGTCGTCGGCGTAGCCCTTGACCCGTACCCGCGCGTCGGCGAGGAAGGCGGCGAGGCCGGGCGCGCGGCGGCCGGACCAGCGCCGGGACAGATAGGCGCTCAGGGCGGGCTCCCCGCGCAGCGGCTCGGCCAGGCCCGGTGTGCACATCAGCAGGGCGTCACCCGGCCGGGCTAGCGAGACCTGGAAGCGGAAGGGGTCGCGGGCGGGCGGCGACGGGGGCTCGGACAGCGGTTCGTACGGGCCCGGCGGGGCGGGGGCGCCGAGGTCGAGGGTGAGGCGGTCGCCGTCCTCGGCGGGCTCGGGTGTCGGGGGCGGCTCCGGGGGCCCCGCTTCCGTGGTGCCCGGCTCGATGTCCCGCCAGGTGCCGTCGCGCAGCAGGAAGAGGCCGCCGTCGCCGGCACCGAAGAAGACGCGGGTACGGCAGTGCGGGTCGGCGGGCAGCAGCAGGCAGCGCAGGCTCGCCGTGTACTCCTGAGGCGAGACGCCCCGTTGGAGGGCGCTCGCGCGGAGCCGGCCCAGGCCCCGGTCGGTGAGCCGGTGCAGGCCCGCCTTCAGGTCGGCGCGCCGGGTCGCGCGGATGTCCTCGGCCAGCCGCCGGTGGCTGCGGCCCACCGCCCGGCCGATCCAGCGGCACGCCTCGGCCGCCGCGAGGTGCGCCTCGGGGGCGGCGCGTGCGCCGGTGGCCATCGCGACGAGCACGAGCGCGCCTGCGCCGGTGCCGAACCGGGCGGTCAGCAGGGCGTCCCGGCGGGGCTCGCCCCGGTAGCGCGCGGAGTCCCCGCGCAGCGACACCGACCGCAGCGTCCACGTCCCGTACCGGGCCCCGTCCAGGACGGTGTCCGCCACCAACTCCCCCAGCTCCTCCGGCTCGGCGAGGGGAAGGGCGGTGGGCTCGGGGTCATAGGTGGGCGGCCCGGACCCCACGAAGTCGAGGGCGGAGGCGGGCTCGGGCACCGGGGGGTGCTCGGGGGCGGCCGGGGTTCGGCGGGGAAGGTCGGGCGAGGCCGGCTGGATGGGGAGGACGCGGTGGGTGGGGGCGTCCGGGGGTCTCGGGGTATCGGGCGGGGTGGAGGCGTCGGCGGGGGCCGGGGCAACGGGCGCTCTCGTGGAGCCGGTCGGGGCCACGCGATCGGGCGGCGGAGCCGGGGCGTCGAACCGAGACGGAACGTCGGCAGAAGCCGGGACGTCACACGATCTCCCGGCGCCGGACGGAGCCGCGCCATCGGACGGACCGGAAACACCGCCCGCACCCGAAACCCCAGCCCAAGACGGGGTATTCGCCGGAGCTGCGGCATCGGACGCCCCCCGAAAGCCAGTTGAGGCGGCGCCCTGGGACGGGCCGGGGACCTCGGGCAGGCCCTGCGCGTCGGCCGGAACCGATGCATCCGGCGGCGGTCTCAGTGGACCGGACCGGACCGTGACATCGGGCGGAACCGACACACCGCCTGGGACCGACACATCCGTCCACCCCGAACCGTCGTCCTGGCCCAGACCGCCGTCCTGCCCCGAACCGCCGACCTCGCCCAGACCGCCGTCCGGACCCGAACCGTTGTCCCGGCCCGCACCACCGGCCTGGCCCGCACCACCGGCCTGGTCCGAACCGTCACCCTGGCCCGAACCGTCGTCCTCTCCCGGACCGCCGACCCGGCCCGGAACAGAGACCGGCGCCGGTCTCTCCCGCACCGTGTTGCGGATCGAGGTGTAGCGGTCGTCCAGGGAGTCGGGCGCGGTGGTCGGGCCCGTGTCTCCGGTGGTGTCGTCGTACAGCCGACCCCACCAGTCGTCCTCGGGACGGGCGGTGGGCCTTCCCCCCTGCTGGCTCATGCCCTGATTGTCACCACGCGGGCGCCCGGAAAACGGGGCATCGGGAAATTCCGGCCGCGAAAAGGTGAACGGCCGCCGGGCGGTCCCACCCCCCACGGGGGGACCGCCCGGCGGCGTGCTCGGTCCTCGCGGACCGGTCCATGTCGGCCACCCGCCGGGTGGCCGGATCGCGGCGCACGCGTGGCTCCCGTGGCTGCCGCGCCGAGGCCCACCCTGGCAGACACACCTGTGATCCGGCGATGATGTCGACGGCGGGTTTACGCCGTGGCCGGTTCCCGCCAGCCACGGCCCTCCGTGACGGCCTGTTCTCGGACGGCCGGTAGACGGGACGCCGGGTGCTCGGGTGGCTTGGATGTGCGCGGGACGTACGCAGGGAGGGGCGCGGTCGATGCTGACGGCGATAGGTCTGGACGAGCGGCACGAGGCGGCGTACCGGGCGCTGGTGGCGGTGGGCGCGGCCGATGTGGCCGATCTGGCGCGGCGGTTGACGCTGGGCGTGCCGGACACCGAGCGCGCGTTGCAGGGGCTGGAGCGGCAGGGGCTCGCGGCCCGTTCCTCGGCGCGGGCGGGGCGCTGGGTGGCGGCGCCGCCCGCGGTGGCGCTGGGCGCGCTGCTCACCCGGCAGCGGCACGAGCTGGAGCAGGCGGAGCTGGCGGCGGCGCTGCTCGCGCGGGAGTACCGGGCGGCGGCGGCCGAGCCCGCGGTGCACGACCTGGTGGAGGTGGTGACCGGCGCCTCGGCGGTCGCGCAGCGCTTCCTCCAGTTGCAGCTGGGCGCCGCGCAGGAGGTGTGCGCGCTGGTGACCGGGGACCCGGTGGCGGTGACCGCGCCGGAGAACGAGGCGGAGGAGCAGGCGGCCGGGCGCGGGGTGCGCTACCGGGTGGTGGTGGAGCGGGCGGTGCTCGATCTGCCGCAGGCGCTCGGCGGGCTGACCGAGGCGCTCGGCAGGGGCGAACGGGTGCGGATGACGGACCGGGTGCCGACGAAGCTGGTGGTGGCGGACCGTTCGCTGGCGATGGTGCCGTTGACCTCGCACAGCGCGGAGCCGGCCGCTCTGGTGGTGCACGCCAGTGGTCTGCTGGAGCTGCTGGCGGGGTTGTTCGAGTCGGTGTGGCGGGAGGCGCTGCCGCTGCGGCTGAACACGGACGGCGCGGCCGAGGCGGTGCCGGACGGCCCGGACGCCACCGATCTGGAGGTGCTGTCGCTGCTGCTGGCCGGGCTGACCGACGCGAGCGTGGCCAAGCAGCTGGGGCTGGGGCTGCGCACCGTGCAGCGCCGGGTGAAGCGGCTGATGGAGCTGGCCGGGGTGACCACCCGGCTCCAGCTGGGCTGGCACGCCTACGAGCGGGGCTGGGTCACCCGTGGCCTGCCGGACTGAGCCCCCCCGAGTGCCGTGCGCACCGTCTCCGCCACCGCCGCCATCCCCGCGTCGGTGAAGTGCAGGTGGTCGCCGGGGTCGTACGCCGGGAGGATGCGGGTCGGCTGCGCCGGGTCGCGGACGGTCGCGTCGGCGTCGGCGACCGCGTCGAAGGCGCCGCCGGTGCGGATGAAGTCGTTGACCCGCTGCCGTACGTCCTCGCGGCCGTCGGTGTAGGCGGCGTAGCCGCGGAACGGGGTGAGGGTGACGCCGACGACCCGGATGCCGCGGGCGTGGGCGCGGGAGACGAGGGTGCGGTAGGCGTCGGCGTAGGCGGCGGGGTCGTTGGCCGGGGGCAGGCCCTTGATGTCGTTGATGCCCTCGAAGACGACGAGGACGCGCGCCCCGGCCCGGTCGAGGGCGTCGGCGTCGAGGCGGGTGAGGGCGCTCGGTCCGGTGCCGTCGCGCAGCAGCCGGTTGCCGCTGATCCCGGCGTTGAGGACGCCGAGCCCGTGGTCGCGCAGCCGGGCGGCGAGCCGGTCGGGCCAGCGGCGGTCGGTGTCGGGGGTGGACCCGGTGCCGTCGGTGAGGGAGTCGCCGAAGGCCACGACGCTGCCGGTGGCGCGGCCGAGGACGTCGATGCCGGTCACGTAGTACCAGGACTTGATGATCGTCTTGTACGACGACCCGCTCGCGTCGGCGGCGTGGCCCGCGCCCTCGGGGGCCAGGTAGCTGGTCTGGAGGGCGCTGGCGTGGTAGGTGGCGCGGCCGTCGTCCTCGGGGGTGTACACGGTGACGAGGAGGTCGGCGGCGTCCGGCACGGTCAGCGCCACCCGGTCGCTGACGGTGTCCCGCCCCGGCTGCACGGTCGTCGTGCGCGCCCCCCGGAAGGTGACGGGACGCAGGGTACCGGGTACGGCGTCCGGTCCCTGCGCCCGGCGCAGCGCCACGGTGACCGCGCCGAGCCGCAGCGGCTCGGTGCCGAGCCGGTTGCTGAGCCGGACCCGGACGGCGGTGCCGCCGACGCTGAGCCGGACCACGTTGCGGATGGCCGCGCCGGGCCGGGCGGCGGTGGTCCCGGAGGGCGCGGTCTCCCAACTGCCGCTCCAGCGCGGGGCGGTGCGGACGGCGCCGGGTGCGGCGGCGACGCCCGCGGTGGCCCGTGCGCCCGGCAGGAGCAGCGCCATCAGCAGGACCGCGAGGACCCGTTTCACCTTGCCCATGTGCGCCCGCCCTTCCCCGGCTGATCCGCCGCAGGCGACCGTGCCACAGCGACGGGCCGCACCGCCGCACGTCGGCGGCGATTCCACCCGGTCGGCGCAATGGGCGGGCGGGACGCGGGACACCGGGACGTAGGGCGCGGGTCGTAGGGCGCGGGGTCCAGGGCGATCGGCCGATGCGGGGTGCGCCCGGCGGTGGTTGGCTGGCGGTATGACCGGATTCAGCGCGGCGGAACTGTCGTATCTGCGCTCCCAGCGCCTCGGCCGGATGGCCACCGTCGATCCGCACGGGCAGCCGCAGGCGAACCCCGTCGGCTACCGCCTCCAGGACGACGGCACGATCCTGATCGGCGGCTACGCCATGGGCACCACCAAGAAGTGGCGCAACCTGCGGGAGAACCCGAGGGTCGCGCTCGTCGTGGACGACATCGTGAGCGTCGATCCCTGGCGGGTGCGCGGGGTGGACATCCGGGGCGAGGCCGAACTCCTCACCGGACCGCACGACTTGGGAGCGCAGCTCAGCGAGGAGGTGATCCGGATCCATCCGAAGCGCGTGCTCAGCTGGGGACTTGAGGAGTCCGCGCCGTGATCCGGTCCTGATCGACGCCGGCCATGAAGTCCAGCATCGCCCGGTTCGTCGCCCCGGCTGGTCGATCTGCGGGCCGTGGCCGGTGTCCGCGATGATCTCGGCACGGGCGCCCGGCACGAGCCGGGGAACGCGCTCGACCTGCCGGTCGGGGTGCACGAGCAGACTGCGCCGGCCGAGCAGCAGGTACAACGGCGTGCGCACGGTGGCCAGTTCGGCATCGGTGAGCGGCTTCGGCGCGGGCCGCCGGATGCGGTAGGCGCGCACGCCGGTTGGGATCATCCTGTGCAGCTCGGGCACGACGAGGACCGGCTGCTCCAGCCAGAGGCGCTTGCCGCCCAGCCCTTCTTCAAGGAACCCGACGCGGCCAAGGCGACCGTGACCGCTCTCCTCCAACGCGCCGCCGAAGAGGGCCGGTTACGCCCCGGCACGGGCCCCGCCCTCGCCGCGGCCGGCCTCCTCGCCCTCTCCGCCGGCCTCGGCACGAGCGTCCTGGTCGGCCAGCGGAGCGCCGAGTCGGCCACCGAGGTCCTCGCGTACCACCTGGACCGCGTCTTCCGGCCGACCGCCGGGAACGACTGAACCCCCGAGGCCGGCTGAACCGCCTTGGCGCCGCCCGGAGTTCACACCCCCGAGAACACCGCGAGCCCGGCGGCCACCGCGAACAGGAGGACCACGGCGAGGGCGATGAACACCGCCTCGGCGCCACCTCCGGGCCTGGTCCGGGTCCTCGGGCAGAGGCCGGCCAACTTTCCGGCGCCCCAGGTCATCCACAGCGGCGCCGACAGCAACACGCCGAAGAAGACCGCCACTACGAGGCCACCCATGTCACCCATGTCTACGTTCCTCCGACCGCACGGCCGCGCACCACGGCTCGGTCAGCGTACGGGGCGTGTCCCGAGCACGCCTTCCAGGGTCAGCAGACGGGTCTTGCGGTCGAGGCCGCCGGCGTAGCCGGTGAGGGAGCCGTCGGCGCCGATCACGCGGTGGCAAGGGCGCACGATCAGCAGGGGGTTGGCGCCGAGGGCGGCGCCGACGGCGCGGACGGCGGCGCGCGGTGCGCCGATGCGGGCGGCCAGTTCGCCATAGGTGAGCGTGGTGCCGTACGGCACCTCGTCGAGGGCGGTCCAGACCCGGCGGCGGAACTCGGTGCCGGGGACCCGCAACGGGAGCCGGAACGAACGGAGTTCACCGGCGAAGTAGGCGTCGAGCTGCTCGCGTGCCGCGGCGAACGGCTCCGGGTCCTCGCGCAGCCCGGCCGGGACGTCCCGCGCGCAGTGCAGCGAGGTGAGGGCGCCGTCCGGGTCGGCGGTGAGCAGCAGCCGGCCGAGGGGGGTGTCGAGGTGGGTGTAGCTTCCGGCGGTCATCGGGGCAACTCTCCTGCCACATAGAGGTGTTGTACGGCATAGGTTCGCCAGGGACGCCAGGCGTCGGGCGCCCGCACGCCGGGCGGGGCCACATCGGGGTCGCCGAGCGCGCGGGCCCGGATCAGCGCGGCGGTGGCCGCGTCCATCCCCGGCAGCGCGAGCAACTCCCGCTGTGCGTCGTCCCGGTCGGCGCCGGGGTCCAGGCGCAGGGCGCCGTCGGCGAGGGCGGCGGCGAGCGCGGGCAGCGGCGCGGGCACGCCCCGCGCCCCCGCGAGCGCCGCCGGTTCCGGGAAGAGGTGGGTGAGGGCGCCGTCCGGGGCGTCGAGACTCTTGCCGTACGCCTCGGCCAGCCGCCCGCACCCCGCCGGGCCCAGCAGCGCGCGGGCCGCCGCCTCCAGGGGGTCGGCGGCTCCGGGAGCGCGCAGACCGGGGCGGGCCGCGACCAGGGGGGCGAGGCGGGGATCGGCGCTCAGGCGCTCGTCGATCGCGTAGGGGTCGGCGTCCAGGTCGAACAGGCGGCGCAGCCGCTGCACGGCGGTGGTGAGGTCCCGCGGGTCGGTCAGGCGCAGCCGCGCGTCCAGCCAGCCGCCGGGGCGGGTGCCGCCGCCCGCGCGCGGCGCCCCGCCGCGCTCGGCGACGGCGGCGGTCCCGGTGCCGTACGGCAGCCGCAGGGTGCGCCGGTAGGTGCGCGCGCCGGGCCGGCCCGTGACCTCCTCGACCCCCGGCACCGCCTCCCGCGCGAGCTGGTCGAAGACAGGGGCGGCCGGGCAGGGGCCCCGGTGGGCGAGCCGCAGCGGGATGCCGGTGCCGTAGGCGGCCCGGCGGGCGCCGCCGCGCGGGGCGGCCGCCCGGACCTCGGTGGGCGTCGCGTCGTACACCTCGCGGAGCGTGTCGTTGAACTGCCGCACGCTGGCGAACCCGGCCGCGAAGGCGATCTCGGTGACCGGCATCCCGGTGGTCTGGAGCAGCACCCGTGCGGTGTGCGCGCGCTGCGCGCGGGCCAGGGCCACCGGTCCCGCGCCCAGCTCGGTGGTGAGCTGGCGCTGCACCTGCCGGGCGCTGTAGCCGAGCCGCGCGGCGAGCCCGGCGACGCCCTCGCGGTCCACCACGCCGTCGGCGATCAGCCGCATGGCCCGGCCGACGACGTCCGCGCGCACGTTCCACTCCGCCGAGCCGGGCACCGCGTCCGGCCGGCACCGGCGGCAGGCCCGGAACCCGGAGCGCTGGGCGGCGGCGGCCGTCGGATAGAAGCGCACGTTGCGCCGTTTGGGGGTCACCGCGGGGCAGCTGGGCCGGCAGTAGATCCCGGTCGTCTCGACGGCGAAGAAGAACGCCCCGTCGAACCGCCCGTCCCGGCTGCGCACCGCCTCGTACCTGCTGTCCTCGTCCATCACGCGTTCCAGTGTGACCCTCGTCCGGGGCACCGGCTGGCGGAAAACGGACACGTAGCCGGTCCGGTAGCCTGGGCGTGTTCGTGTGTGATCAGGAGCCGAGGATGCGGAGGTGAGGTCGATGACCGCGCTCATGGCCACCCCGTGCGGTGTCCGGGTCTTTCTCATGCTCCGGGCCGTGGCCTGACCCCGTCCCTCCTCTCCTGCCCCGCCGAGAGCGTGAGCTCGCGGGGCACCACGCGAACCTCTCCCTGAACGGACATCCGACGTCATGGGCAACACCTGGATCACGCGCGCCGAGACCGGCGCCGACATTCCCGCCATCCGCGACATCAACCTCACCGCCTTCCCCACCCCCGCCGAGGCCGACCTCGTCGACGCGCTGCGCGCCGACCCGGCCGCCTGGATCGAGGGCCTCTCCCTCGTCGCGGCGGACGAGACCGGCCGGCCGGTGGCGCACGCCCTGCTGACCCGGTGCCACATCGGCACCGCCCCGGCCCTGTGCCTGGCTCCCTGCGCGGTCCGGCCGGAGCGGCAGCGGTCCGGCGCGGGCGGCGCGGCGATCCGCGCCGCCCTGGCCGCGGCGACGGCGCTGGGCGAACACCACGTGGTCGTCCTCGGGCATCCGGCCTACTACCCCCGGTTCGGGTTCACGCGCGCCTCGGACCACGGCATCGGCCTGACCATCGACGTCCCGGACGACGCCCTGATGGCGCTCAGTCTCCGCCCCGGCCACTCGCTCCCCGGCGGAACCGTCCGCTACGCCGCCGCGTTCGGCATCTGACCCGGCCCGGGGGGGGGGGGGGGGGGGGGGGGGGGGGGGGTGGGGCGGGGGGGGGGGGGGGGGGGGGGGGGGGGGGGGGCGGGGTGGGGGGGGGGGGGGGGGGGGGGGGGGGGGGGGGGGGGGGGGGGGGGGGGCGTGTGCCTCCCCACCCCCCCCCCCCCCCCCAACCCCCCCCCCCCCCCCCCCCCCCCTCCCCCCCCCCCCCCCCCCCCCCCCCCCCCCCCCCCCCCCCCCCCCCCCCCCCGCCCCGGCCCTGCGGCACACCCCGGTTCTAGAGGCTCTCCCACTGGTCCAGGATGTCGTCCGCGCTCTCCTCGTCCGTGTCCCCGGCCGGTTGCGGGGCGTCCTGCTGGGGGGACAGCTCGGCCCAGATCACCTTGCCGCGGGCGGTGTAGCGGGTGCCCCAGCGGCTGGCGAGCTGGGCGACGAGGAACAGCCCCCGGCCGCCCTCGTCGGTGGCCGCCGCCCGGCGCGGATGCGGGGCGGTGCTGCTGCCGTCGGCGACCTCGCAGATCAGGCCCCGGTCGTGGAGCAGGCGGACGCGGATGGGCGCGGAGCCGTAGCGCACGGCGTTGGTGATCAGCTCGCTGAGGATCAGCTCGGCGGTGTAGCCGATGTCCCCGAGCCCCCACGCCTCCAGCGTGGCCGCGCACTCGGCGCGGACCGGGCCGACCGCCGCCGGATCGCGGGGCACGTCCCACTCGGCGACGTGCTCGGGGCCCAGCAGCCGGGTGCGGGCCACCAGCAGGGCCACGTCGTCGATCGGCCGGGCCGGCAGGACCGCGTCCAGGACGGCCGCGCACAGCGCCTCGGGGCTGTGCCCCTCCGCTTCCGCCAGCGTGTCGCGCAGCAGGTCGAGGCCGGTGCCGAGGTCCCGCTGCCGGTCCTCCAGCAGCCCGTCGGTGTACAGCACCAGGTACGAGCCCTCCGGCAGCTCCAGCTCCAGCGTCTCCACCGGCATCCCGTCGCCGAGGCCCAGCGGCGGGGAGACCGGCACGTCGGGGTAGGTGGCGGTGCCGTCGGGCAGGACGAGGGCGGGGCCGGGGTGGCCGGCCCGCGCGATGGTGACGCGCCCGGCGACCGGGTCGTACAGCGCGTACAGGCAGCTCGCGCCGGTGACGTTCGCGATGCCGTCGCGCGCGACCCGCCCGTCCCGCAGCAGCCCGTCCAGCCCCTCCTCCCCCGCGCCCTGGGCGTCGCCCCGCTCGTCGCTGTCGATGCGGCTGACCAGTTCGTCGAGGTGGACGAGGAGTTCGTCGGGGCCGAGGTCGAGGGCGGAGAAGTTGGCCACGGCGGTGCGCAGCCGGCCCATGGTCGCCGCCGCGTGCAGCCCGTGCCCCACCACGTCGCCGACGACCAGCGCCACCCGCGCGCCCGGCAGCGGGATGACGTCGAACCAGTCGCCGCCCACCCCGGCCTGCGCGGGCAGGTAGCGGTAGGCCACCTCCAGCGCGGACTGCTCGGGCACGCCGCGCGGCAGCAGGCTGCGCTGGAGGGTGACGGCGGTGGTGTGCTCGCGGGTGTAGCGGCGGGCGTTGTCGATGGCGACCGCGGCCCGCGCCACCAGTTCCTCGGCGACCGCCCGGTCCTCCTCCTCGAACGGTTCGGACCGCGCGGTGCGCCAGAAGCTCGCCACGCCCATCAGGACGCCTCGGGCGCGCACCGGCACCACCAGCATCGAGCGGATGCCGTGGGCGAGGATGCGGTGCGCGTTGTCGGGGTCGTTCTGCTGCCATCCGCCGTCCTCGCGCAGATCGGGCTCCAGGACCGGGGTGCCGGTGCCGAGCCCGATGGCCTGCGGGGTCTGGGAGGCGAAGTCCACGAGGGTGCCGACCGGGTAGAGCGGGTGGTCGCCGTCGATGGCGGTCAGGGCCGTACGGCGCATGAGCGTGCCCTCGGGCTCGCCGCCCCGCAGGACCGAGTCGAGCAGGTCCACACAGGCGTAGTCGGCGAACCGGGGGACGGTGAACCGGGTCAGTTCCTCGGCCGTGCGCCGCACGTCCAGGGTGGTGCCGATCCGGCTCATGGCGTCGTACAGCAGCCGCAGCCGCCGCTGGGCGACGGCCGCGCGGCCGGCCACGGCCCGCAGTTCGGTGGTGTCGCGCAGGGTGACGACGCTGGAGGACCGGCAGCCGTGCGGCGCGGTCGGCCGGACGCTCACCGCGAGCAGCCGGTCGCCGGCCTCGCAGACCTCGTCGGTGGCCGGGTGGTCGGAGGACAGCAGCGTGTCCAGGGGTGCCGCGAACCCGAAGTCGGTCAGCCGCCGGCCCTCGGCGTCCTCGGGGAGGCCGAGCAGGCGCCGGGCCTCGTCGTTGGCGAGCAGCAGGGTGCCGTCGGCGGCGACGATGAGGACGCCCTCGCGGGCGGCGTGCAGTACGGCGTCGTGGTGGTCGTACATCCGGCGCAGCTCGGCCGGTTCCAGGCCGCGGGTCTGCCGCCGCAGCCGCCGGTTGACCAGGGCGATGCCGCCCGTCGCCAGCAGCAGCGCGCCGGCGCCGGCCGCGAGCAGCACGGGCAGTTGCCGGCGCACCTGCTGCTGGATGTTGCGCACGGTGATGCCGGCGGTGACCAGCCCGACGACCTCGGCGTGGCTGCCCATGACGGGCACGGTGGTCTCCACGGCCACGCCGATGGGGGTGGACAGGTCGTGGGTGTACGGCTGCCCGTGCAGCGGCCGCGAGAAGTCGCCGATGACGTGCTTGCCGATGAGGTGCACGTTGGGGTGGGTCCAGCGGAGCCCGGCCGGGCTGAACGCCACGATGTAGTCGATGCCGGTCTCCTTGCGGACCTGCTCGGCGCGGGGTTGCAGTACGGCGGTGGGGTCCGGGGAGCGCATCGCGGCGAGCGTGCCGGGGGCGTGGGCGAAACCGGCGGCGGCGGCGAAGGTGCGCTGCCGCGCCGCGGTGACACCGCCCTGGGTGGCCTGGACCACGAGGACGGTGCCGGCCACCACCCCGAACAGCAGCAGGATGATCAGTTGCAGCACGAACATCTGTCCGGCGACGGTCCGGACACCGGGCGGCAGCCACCTCGGCCGTCCGGAGTCGGCGGCAGCCGGGGACGCTTCGACCGGGGCGGAAGCGTCCCACCCCGAAAACAGGCCGAAACGCCTCTTCATGGTGCATTTCTAGCATTCACCGGGGAGAGCGACACAGCGCAAGCCTGCCGCGACCCCGCCCCGATCCCGGCGCCGCGTGGACGACGGACGCCGGTCGGGCCTCCCGGAGCAGGAGGATCCCGAGGGCGGGGGTACGGCCGTCGGGGTGGGGCGGTGCGGCATGTGGGTGAGGGGGTGGGCTCGGCCGGCGGCGTGGGGATGGGGGTGGGGGGTGCGCCCACCCGGTCACGCCCAGCGCCCCCGCCCGGCCCACCCGCTCACGCCCAGCGGCCCTGTTTGGCGCGCAGGGCGGCGCGGCCCTCGGCGCCCTTGCGTTTCCAGTCGCGGCGGATTTCGGCGCGCA
Organism: Streptomyces sp. NPDC043952; assembly: GCF_056435325.1. Taxonomy (NCBI): domain Bacteria; kingdom Bacillati; phylum Actinomycetota; class Actinomycetes; order Kitasatosporales; family Streptomycetaceae; genus Streptomyces; species Streptomyces sp. NPDC043952. The sequence continues at coordinate 204,412 of NZ_JBWKES010000005.1, read as the reverse complement.
GCCGGGCGTCGGTCTTGGCGACGATCCACTGGTTCTCGCGCAGGAGCTTGCGGTAGCTCTCCAGGCGGCGGACGGACAGTTCCCCGCCGTCCACCGCGGAGCGCACCGCGCAGCCCGGCTCGCTCTCGTGGGCGCAGTCGTGGAAGCGGCACCGCCCGGCCAGTTCCTCGATCTCGGCGAACACCTGCCCGACCCCGCTCCCGGCGTCGTACAGGCCGACCCCGCGCAGCCCCGGCGTGTCGATGAGGACTCCGCCGCCGGGCAGGACGAGCAGGTTGCGGGTGGTCGTGGTGTGCCGCCCCTTGCCGTCGACGTCACGGGCGGCCCGTACGTCCATCACGTCCGCGCCGACGAGCGCGTTGGCCAGCGTGGACTTGCCCGCGCCGGACTGGCCGAGCAGCACGCAGGTGCCGTCGCCGACGAGGGCGCGCAGCACGCCGAGTCCGTCGCCGGTGTGCGCGCTGACGCCGAGCACCGGCACGCCGGGCGCGCTGTGCTCGACGTCCTGGACGAGGTGGGCCAGGGTGACCGGATCGGTCACCAGGTCGGCCTTGGTGAGCACGACCACGGGCTGCGCCCCGGACTCCCACGCGAGGGCGAGGAAGCGTTCGACGCGGCCGAGGTCGAGTTCGACGGCGAGGGAGACGGCGATGACCGCGTGGTCGACGTTGGCCGCGAGGATCTGCCCGTCGGACCGCTTGGAGGAGGTGGATCGCACGAAGGCGGTGCGGCGCGGCAGATACACCCGGACGTACCGGGGGTTGCCGCCCGCGTCCACGGCGACCCAGTCGCCGGTGCAGACGACCCGCAGCGGGTCGTGGGGGGTGACGAACGCGGTGTCGGCGCGGACGGTTCCGTCGGCGGTGACGATGTCGCACTGGCCGCGGTCGACCCGTACCACCCGGCCGGGCAGCAGCCCTTCGGTGGCGTACGGGGCGAACGCGCGGGCCCAGTCGTCGTCCCAGCCGTAGGGGGCCAGGGCGGTGTGCACAGCGGAGCTGGAAGTCAAGGGGGACCCTTCACAGGGGTGGCCCCGGAGGGAGCGGTCGGCTGCGACGCGCTCGGGTCAGCCGGTGGCCACGGAGGTGGACTCGAGAAGTTCCTGGATGCGGGCAGCGCCCACCGCGGTGACAGTCATCGGTCACACCTCCCCTTCCCCTGCTCGGCCGGCGGCGGCGACCGAACGGCCGCCGCGCGAAGTGATCCCACCCTAGGACGGAGCGCCCGGCGAGCACCATCGAATTAACGCGCCCGCGGCCGGACCCGAGCCGCGCCCGCGGAGCCGCGCAGGTGCCCGCGGTGCCGGAGTGGCGGGCGGTGGCGGCCGGTATTTGACTGGTGGGGGCCCGTACTCCGGCCGGGGAGAGTGCCATGACCGCGTCCGCCGCTTTCGATCCGACCCGCGTCGCCCATCTCACCGGACGGTTCGCCCCGGTCACCGAGGAGGTCGACGCGGTGGACCTGGCGGTCACCGGGGAGCTGCCGAAGGAGCTGGACGGCGTCTACCTGCGCAACGGCCCCAATCCGCGCTTCACGCCGATCGGCAGCTATCTGTACCCGCTCGACGGCGACGGCATGATCCACGGGGTCTGGCTGTCGGACGGCCGGGCCCGTTACCGCAACCGCTTCGTCCGCACCCCGGCCATGATCGCCGAGGAGAAGGCCGGCCGGGCCCTGTGGGGCGGCCTGGAGTCCATGATCCTTCCCGGCGCCGACGAGGTCGGGGACGTGCTCGCGCACACCTTCAAGCCGCTGCCCGACATCAATGTCGTCCGGTACGCCGGCCGTCTGCTCGCCCTCGCCGAGTCGGACTGCCCGTACCGGATGAGCCCGGAGCTGGACACCCTCGGCAAGGAGACGTTCGACGGGCAACTGCCCGCCGGCATCACCGCGCACCCCAAGATCGACCCGGTGACCGGTGAGCTGGCCGTGTTCTGCTACGCGCTCGAACCGCCGTACCTGACCTGGGCGTTGATCGGCCCGGACGGCACTGTCCGGCGCGGTCCCACGCCGGTGGACGGCGTCGACGCGCCGCAGATGATCCACGACATGGCGCTCACCCGCCGCTATCTGGTCCTCGTGCTGGCGCCGGCGTTCTTCGACATCGAGGCGGCCCTGAACGGCGGTTCGTTCCTCGCGTGGCGTCCCGAGCGGGGCACCCGCATCGCGCTGATCCCGCGCGACGGCGGTCCCGTCCGCTGGGCCGGCGACGAGGCGTTCTGGCTGTGGCACACGGTCAACGCCTACGACGACCCGCGCGACGGCCGCGTGATCGTGGACTACGTGCAGTGGCCGGCCCTCTCGCTCGGCCCGGACCCCGGCGCGGGCCGGCCGCGGGGGGACGCCCACCACGGCCTGACGCGGGCCGTCGTCGACCCGGTCGCCGGCCGCGTGCGGCGGGTCCGGCTGGACGACGCGCGGGTCGAGTTGCCGCGCGTCGACGACCGCGTCCTCACCGGCCCCTACGAGCGGCTCGCCGTCGCCGCGGACAGCGGTCGCGGCGCGGGCCTGCTGCCGGGCGAGTACGACGCGCTGCGCTGGTACGACGTCCGCGCGGGCGGCGCCACGGCGCGGACCTGGGACGCGGGCGATCTGTCCGTCGGCGAGCCCGTCTTCGCGCCGGTGCCCGGCACCCGCGACCCCGAGCACGGCTACTGGCTGACGTTCGCCACCGACCGCACGGACGCCACCAGTTGGCTGCTCGTCCTGCCCGGAGCCGACCCCGCCGGCGGACCGGTGGCCCGTGTCCGCATCCCCGTCCGCGTCCCGCTCGGTCTGCACGGCACCTGGCTGCCCACCGAGGAATGACGCCGGACGGCTCCGCACCGACACGACAACGCTGTCATTTCCCGATCCCGTAACACGCATTTGAACGTTCGGTTTCGCGGGCGAGTCCGGCGAGTATGACAGAGTGGCAGCCACCTCGATTCATCACCGATCATGATCGGTACCAGAGCAAATTGAGTCTTGGACGACTCGGGGCCCGATGCTGGACTTGGCGCGTGACGGACCACGCGCGACGAACGGCCCCCGCATGCGACGGTATATGGGAAGTAAATTCTTCCACTAATGCGACGCGGCATGAGAGTGACGTTCCGTCACCGCACCTCACCTTGCACCTTCCACGCCGAAACCGCTAGCATCCGTTCCGCCTTCGGGGGCATGGCCGGTAAATTGACTACGTATTAGCCAGGCTCCCATGAATTCCGGGTTCGTATTCATACGGACCCGTCGAAGTATCAATCAGGGCAATGGGGGACGGGGGGAATCGCCACCATGTGTCAGTTATTCATCGGCACCGGTTTTTCGTTTGCGGTTCACGACGCACATCAATTTTCTCGCCTTCCCGGCCGCCACCTCGGACAGTCAACGGAGGAGACATGGTCACCAATCTCGATGTGACGCTGCGAGACGGGGGATACCGCAATAACTTCGGCTTCACGCTCGACTACGCCCTGCGGCACGCACAGGAGAGCGTCGCGGCCGGCATCGAGTGGGTCGAGATCGGGTACCGCAAGGGGTCCTTCCAGCCGAGACCGGACCTGGGGCTGACCGGCGTGGGCGCCGACGACTACATACGCGCCATGGCCGAGGTCATACCGCCCGAGCGGATCTGCATGATCCTGCACCCGAAGAACATCGGCGACGACGACCTCACCCGGATGTACGAGGCCGGCGTACGGCTCGTACGGTTCTGCCTGCCCGCCACGACGCCCGAGCCCGGTCTCGCCGTGCTCCGCAAGGCGGCCGGCCTCGGCTTCACCACCACCGTCAACATCACCCGCGTCAGCCAGCTCGACCGGCGCCGGCTCGTGGAGCTGGCCGCGCTGTCCGAGGACGCGGGCGCGGACGTGATCTACCTGGCGGACTCCAACGGCAGCCTGCTGCCCGACGAGGTCGCGCGGCTGGTCACCCTGGTGCGCTCGGTGACCCGCTGCGCCATCGGCCTGCACGCGCACAACAACCTGGGCCTGGCGCTGGCCAATTCCATCGCGGCGGTCGACGCGGGCGCCACCTGGATCGACTCCTCGGTCCTCGGCATGGGCAAGGGCCCCGGCAACCTGATCACCGAGCAGTGGCTGGCCTACCTGGGCCGGGCCGGCCGCGCCGACCGGTACGACCTCGGGCGGATCCTCACCCTCGCGCACCGCATGGAGTCCGAGATCGCCGAGGCCAGGCCCTCGCTGCCGCTGCCCGACCTGGTCCTCGGCCACTTCGACCTCTCCGTCGAGGAGCGCGCCAAGCTGCCCGCGGACCACATCGGCGCCGCCTTCAGCGCCGCGCGCGAGCTGACCTCCCCGGTGGTCGCGGCATGACCTCGCCCACCACGCTGGCTCCCCCGGTCGCGGTGCGGCTGGGCGAGGCGGGCGCGCCCCGCACCGCCTGTGTGCTCGCGCCCGTGCTGGCCCGGTGGGACCAGGGCGCCTTCTTCGCGCCGGTCGCCGGGGCGGTGGTGACGACCGGTCACCGGGTGACGGTGTACGACACCCTGTCGCTGCTGCGCGACGGGGACGACCTCGCGGCCCTCGCCGACCGGTGGGCAGGGGTCCTGCGCGCCGAGGAGCCCGACGTCCTGGTGGGCAACGCCCTGGGCGGCGCCGTCGTCCAGCATCTCCTCGGCCGGCCCTGGACGCACCGGGCCGACGTCATCCTGCTGTCCTCCCCCACGGTCGCCGACGCCGCGCTCGACGCAACCCTGGAGCGCATCGCGGCGGCCGTGTCCGAGAGGGGTACGGCCGCGGCGCTCGACCTGCTGCACGAGGTGGTCCGCGGCCCGGCGGACCCCGCGCCCGCCCCCGGCGATTCCCCCCGCGACGAGGACCCGCTGTCCGGATGGCGGCTGGCCACCGGCCTGCGGCTGCTCCACCGGGCCGACCTCCGCGACCGCGTCGAGGCGTTCCCCGGCAGGCTGCTGCACGTCTACGGCACCGCGTCCCGCCTCGTGGGGCCCCAGCACCTCGCAACCGGCCCCGGCCACACGAGCGTCGGCGTTCCGGGGGCGGGCATGCGTCCCCACGCCGACCAGCCGGAGGCCACCCGGCGGGCCGTCGCCGCGTTCCTGGCACCACAGCACACGAAGAGGATCCATGACCAGTAAGACCGTCGCGGTACTTCCCGGCGATGGCATCGGCCCCGAGGTACTCGATGCGGCCCTCCCGGTGATCGACGCCCTCGGGCTGCCGATCACCCTCGAACACGGCGACATCGGCTGGGAGTTCTGGCGCACCGAGGGCGACCCGGTGCCGCAGCGCACCTGGGACCTGATCGGCCGCAGCGACGCGGTGCTGCTCGGCGCCACCACCAGCAAGCCGGGCCGCGAGGCGCTCGCCGACCTCGCGCCGCAGCTGCGCGAGCGGGCCCCGCAGTACGTGTCGCCGATCATCCAACTGCGCCAGCGCCTCGACCTGTTCGCCAACCTGCGGCCGGTCGAGAGTTACCTGGGCGGGGCGCCGTACCGCTTCTGCGTCGTGCGGGAGAACACCGAGGGCCTGTACGCGGGCCTCGACTGGGACCGGGTGCCGGAGGAGATGTGGCCGCTCGTCGCCGGCCACCCCAACGCCCGGTTGAGCGGCCGCGAGGCCACCACCGCGAGCGTGCGGATGCTCACCCGGCACGGCCTCGACCGCATCCTGCGTTTCGCCTTCGAGCACGCCCGCGCCCACGGGCACCCCCGTGTCACCCTCGCCGACAAGCCGAACGTGCTGCGGCGCAGCAGCGCCTACGCCCGCGAGCGCCTTGAACTGATCGCCGCGGACTATCCGGAGATCGAGTACGAGATCCTCAACGTGGACGCCGTCGCGCTGTGGATGGCGCGCCGCCCGGAGCGCTTCGGGGTCGTCGTCGCCGAGAACATGTTCGGCGACATCCTGTCCGACCTCGGCGGCGGTGTGATGGGCGGGCTCGGCCTCGCGCCCAGCGCGAACATCGGGGAGCGGGGCAACTACTTCGAGCCGGTGCACGGCAGCGCCCCCGCCCTCGCCGGGACCGGCCGGGCCAACCCGCTCGCCGCGTTCCTGACCATCGGGCTGCTCCTGGATCATCTCGGCTTCGGCGAGGCCGCGGGGCAGGTGCGGGAGGCGGTCGGGCATGTGACGCGCCGCCGGGACCGGGTGACGTACGACCTGGGCGGTACGGCGACCACCAGCGAGTGCGCCGCGTCCGTGCTGGACGCCTGCCGTGCCGTGCCGCGCGTCCACACCGCGGCCGTCGTCACCGTCGGGGACGAGCTGCTGCGGGCCGTCCTGGAGGACAGCAACGCGGGCGAGGCGTCCCGGAGGCTCGCCGCCCGCGCCGTACCGGTCCGCGTCCGGCACACCGTCGGCGACGACGAGGCCGCGATCGCGGACGCCGTGCGCTCCTCCCTCGGCCGCGACGACGTGATCGTGGTGATGGGCGGCCTCGGTCCCACCTCGGACGACGTGACCCGCGTCGGTGTCGCCCGCGCGGTGGGCCGCCCGCTGGAGCACCGCGAGGAGGCGTGGCGGGGCGTGGTCGAGCGGCTCACCCGCTTCGGGGTCGCCGTGCACGAGGACAACCGCCGTCAGGCGCTGTTCCCCGAGGGCGCCGAGCTGCTGCCCAACGCCAACGGCACCGCCTGGGGCTGCCGCGTCGAGGTCCAGGGCACCACCGTGGTGATGCTGCCCGGCCCGCCGCGCGAGTGCCTGCCGATGCTCGACGCCTTCCTGCGCGACGGCATCGCCCATCTCCCCGAACCGGAGCCCGTCGTCACGGTGTTCCGGCGCACCCTCGGCGTCATCGAGGCGGACGCCGCCGCCGCGGTGGACGCCCTGGTCCGGGACCTGGGGCTGCGGGTCAAGCCCGCCTACCGCTGGCACTACCCCTACGTGGACATCCGGATCGACTGCCCGCCCGAGAGCGCGGCGGAGCTGGCGAAGCGGCTGGACGACGCGCTCGGCGCGTACGTCGTCACCAGCCGCGAGCGCACCGCCGTCCAGGAGCTCGCCGAGCTGCTGGACGCGCGCGGCCTGAACCTGGCGGCCGACGACCGGGTCACCGGCGGCCGGTTCGCCGCCGAGGTGGCCGCCGAGCGGCGGCCGGCCGGGGAGCGGGAGCCGTCCGGGGAGACCGGGTCGTCCGGGGAGCCGGAGCCGTCCGGCCGGGTGGCCGTGACGCTGGACGCGGTCTGGGACGGCGGCGGCCCGCGGGACCACACCGGCACCGTCCGCCTGCTGTGCACGGTGCACGACGGGGACCGGGAGCACACCGGCGAGCTGACCGTCCCCAACCGGGGCCCCGAAGTCATCGGGTACGCCGGTCAGTTCGCCGCCTGGACCATCGCCCGCCGCCTCGTGGAGGAGACCGCATGACCACCGCATCCGCCGATCCGCTGCTCGGCAGCGAGCTGCGCGCACGCCTGGCGCGGCTGGACACGGCCGCCCTCTCCGACGCGATGGACAGCCTGCGGGCCGCGCCGTGCGTGCTGCCCGGCATCGCCGCCCGCACGCCCGGCACCATCGCCTTCGGGCCCGCGTTCACCCTGCGCTACCGGCCCATCGAGGACGACGGCGCCTTCCACAACGCCGCCGACTACATCGACGACGTGCCGCCCGGCTCGGTCGTGGTGGTGGACAACGGCGGCACCGGCGCCTGCACCAACTGGGGCTCCCTGCTCACCTCCGTGGCGCTGCGCCGCAAGCTCGCGGGCACCGTCGTGCACGGCGCCGTGCGCGACGTACGGGAGACCCGCGAGGCCGGGTACCCGCTGTTCAGTACCGCCGTCACCATGGTCAGCGGCAAGAACCGGGTGGTGCTCGAACGCACCGGCGCCGACCTGGACATCGCCGGCACCCCGGTCCGCCCCGGCGACCTGGTGTTCGCCGACGACAACGGGGCGCTGCGCATCCCGGCCGGCCTGGTCGGCGAGGTGGTCCGGCGCGCAGAGGCGGTCGAGCGGACCGAGCGGCGCATCCGGGCCGCCGCCGCGGACGGCAGCCGGCTGGACGAGGCGCGGGCCCGCTACGGCTACGCGCGCCCCTGGGAGGACGAGGGCCGTGACGACGACTGAGCCGCGGCCCGCGGCGACCGCCGCGCGGGCGGCGTTCGTGGACGTCCACTACCACGTCGGCCCGGACGCCTATGTACGGCGGCACACCGCCGCCTCGGCCGGCGAGCAGTACGCCCGGCTCGGCGGCTGGGTGGTGCTGAAGAACCACCTGGGCTCCACCGCGGCCCAGGCGTGGGAGGCCCGGCAGCGGGGCCTGCCCGTCTCCGGGTCGATCGTGCTCAACGACATCGCGGGCGGCCTGGATCGGCGGGCGGTGGAGCAGGCGGTCGTGCAGCACGGGGAGGACAGCGGGCTGCGCCTGATCGTCCATCTGCCGACGGTGACCGGGCGGACCCACACCAGCCGCCTGGCCCGTACCCCGGCCCATCCGCTGCTGGCCCGCGACGGGCTGCGGCCGCTCACCGTCACGGACGCGGACGGCGCGCTCAAGGCGGAGGTGCGGGAGATCCTGCGCATGGCCCGCGACCTGCCGGTCGTGATCTCCACCGGGCACGCCGACGGACGCGAGGTGGCCCTGCTGGTCGAGGAGGCGGTGCGGCTCGGCGTACCGCGGCTGATGCTCAACCAGCCGGCCAACCCGATGACCGGTCTGAGCTGCGCCGATCTCCTGGACATCGCCTCGGCGGAACCGGTCTGGGCCGAGCAGACCGCGCTGACGTACCTGCTGGGCTACCAGGACTGGGACGACTTCTCCGCCGTCCTCGCCAGGGTGCCGCGCGTGGTCTACAGCTCCGACCTGGGGCAGACCTCCCAGATGGACATCGGGGAGTGGACGGCGCACAGCCGGGACTGGTTCGGGAAGGCCGGTCTGGACGAGGCCCGGATCACCGAGGTGGTGCGCGACGCGCCACTGCGGATGCTCGCCCTGTAACCCGGCCGGGCAGGCCGGACGGCAACCGCCCCGTGCGGGACCCCAGTCGGGTCCCGTGCGGGGCGCGGTGCGTGCCGGTCAGGCCCCACCCATCGTCTTGTGGCGGACCCGTGCCGCCGTCTCGGTGAGCAGTTGCAGCCGCAGCGGGTCCGCGTCCTCCCGCAGCGCGAGGAACATCCGCATGGTGATGGGCTCCCCGTCCAGCGGGAGCAGCGCGATCCGGCGCGAGGTGACCGACTCGGCCGCCGTCGGGTACATCAGGGTCCAGCCGTCGCCGCTCGCGCCGATCTCCGCGAGGGTGTCCTGGAATCCGGTGAACGGCGCGCCGTAGGTGGGCTCGAATCCGGCCTTGCGGCACGCGGCGACGACGGCGTCGAACAGCGCGGGGTTCTCGCCGCGGGAGGCGATGCGCAGCGGCACTCCCGCCAGGTCGGCGAGGTTCAGGCTGGTGCGGCGGGACAGCGGGTGGGCGGCGGGGAGCGCCGCCACCAGGGGGTCGTACCAGAGGGTGAGCAGCCGCAGTCCGGGGGCGCTCTCGACGCCGCGCACGAACGCGGCGTCCAGCCGTCCGGCCCGCACCCCCTCCAGGCGGTGGTGGGCGCCGAGGGTCTGGAACTCGAAGCGGGTGCCGGACCCGGCGTCGGGCAGCGCGTCCAGGAAGTCGTCCAGGCGCTCCCCCAGCGCTGAGCTGATCCCGACCCGGAAGGTAGCGTCCTTCTGGGCGGCCAGCCGCCGGGCCTTGGCGGCGAAGGAGTCCAGCGCCTTCAGCAGTTCGCGGCCCTCGGGCAGCAGGGCCTGCCCGGCCGCGGTGAGGGTGACCGAGCGGCTGGAGCGGTCGAACAGCTGGGTGCGCAGCTCCCGTTCGAGCCGGCGCACCTGCTGGCTGACCGCGGGCTGGCCGATGTGCAGCCGCTCGGCTGCCCTGCCGAAATGCAGTTCCTCCGCGACGGCGACGAAGTACTGGATCTGGCGCAGTTCCACAGGACCCCCCCAATCCTCGACGGCGGCCCTGTGCGGGAAATGCGGAAAACCTGTGCTGATGAATAGATCAATACAGACTTCGGGGCCGTCGCAGAGGAATCCTCGCACACGTGACAGCGGTACCCGTACGCGCGTCGGCGTCGTACGGGTACCGCTGCCGTCGGCCGGGCGGCCTTGCGCGGCCTTAGTCCACGGCGGCTTCCTGGAGGTCGGCGGCGGGCCGGTCGGCCGGGCGCTCGCCGCCGTCGCGCACCGGCGCGGACACCGGCGCGGGTGCGGTCGCGGTCGTGCGGGAGGCGAGCGACAGGAACAGCCCGAAGGCGCAGATGCCCAGCACCGCGGCGGTCAGCACGAACCAGCCGAGGGCGAACAGGTCACCGGCGGGCAGCCGGCTGGAGAGGTAGATGCCCAGCGAGGCGGAGAGCAGCTGGAGCGCGCCCATCAGGCCGGAGGCGGAACCGGCGGTCGAGCGGAACGTGGTGACGCCCGCGCTCATCGACAGCGGCAGCAGGAACCCGTTGCCGAACGTCATCACCGGCATGAAGACCAGCACCAGCAGACCCCAGCGCCCGCCGGCCCCGCTGAGCCCGAGGCCCAGCATCATCAGCGCGCCGACGAGGAAGAAGCCGTGGCCCGTCCACAGCAGCCGGTTGACGGACCGGGTGCGGACCAGGGCGCGCGAGGTGAGGTTGCCGGCGACGTAGGCGAGGGAGACGGTGATGTAGCAGTAGCTGGTGGTCTCGGTGGCCAGCCGCATCCGCTCGAACACCAGCGGGGAGGCCGCGAGGTAGCCGAAGTAACCGCCGTACGCCACGCACAGGTTGACGGTGTAGGCCCAGAACAGCGGGCGGGACAGCAGCTTGGGGTAGCTCTTGAGGGTGGCGCCCAGGTGCTTGCTGCGCCGCTCGGGCGGCAGGCTTTCGGGGATCGCGGTGACCATCGCGACCAGGGTCACCAGGCCGATCGCCGCGGTGACCACGAACGGCGCGCGCCAGGAGACGTACGTCGTCAGGTAGCCGCCGATCAGCGGGGCGACGGACGGGGAGACGCCGACGATCGGCATGACCGTGGCGAACATCCGGGCCGCGTCCTTCTCCTCGTACAGGTCGCTGATCACGGCCCGGCCGAGCACCATGCCGGAGCCGGCGCCCAGCGCCTGGAGGAGCCGGCTCGCGCCGAACACCTCGACCGTGGGCGCCGCGGCGCACACCAGCGAGGCGAGGACGAACAGGCCGAGCCCGGAGACGATGACGCGCTTGCGGCCGTACGCGTCGGATATGGGGCCGTAGACCGCCTGCGAGAGGGCGATGCCGATCATGAAGGCGCTGAAGGTCCACTGCACCGACGCGACCGGGGTGTGGAAGGCGTGCGCGGTGGCCGGGACGCCCGGCAGGTTGATGTCGGAGGCGAACAGGCCGCCCGCGTTCAGCGAGGACAGGACGGCGAGCAGCAGCGCGTAGGGGGTCCGGGTGGATGCGGTCTTCATGACACGTGGCAACTTCCTTGGGTCACCGGAGGGGAAGCCGTTTCCGGGCGGAACGGGGGGTGTGCGCCCGGAAACGGCGGATCGGGGCCGACCCGCGGGTTCAGCGCTTGGCGGCGCGGGCGGCGAGCGTCTCACCGGCGATGGACCAGCTGTCGGTGCCGATCTCCTGCACGGTCACCCAGACGCTCTCCGGCTTGCTGCCGGTGGCCCGGACGTACGCGTCGGTCAGCTCGCGGACCAACTCGGCCTTCTGCTCGGCGGTCTTGCCGGGGGTCTGCTGCACGTGGATGAGAGGCATTGCTTTCTCCTGGATCGAGGTGGCGCCGATGGCGCACGGTCCGCGGCCCGTTCGGCCGGGATCCGCCGTGGCCCCAGTCCAGCACCGCGCCGGGGGCCCTCCAAGACGCAATCCGCTCTGAGAACGATCACGAATCGTGATACGTCCAGGTGGGACGGGTGTACGACGCCTCGTGAGGTAGAGACCAATCGGCCCGGCCGGGGTTCGCGGCGGGGCTATCGGCAGGGTCGGCCGTCGAGTACGAAGGCGGCGGGGGCGCGGTCGGCGGCCGTCCGGGTGCCGGTGAAGCCGAAGGACACCGGGGTGCGGGCCGGGACGGTCCGGCCGGGGCCGGTGGCGGTGATCCGGGCGCCGTCCTGCCGGGCGGTGGCGCCCCACACGCGGACGACCTGCTGGCCGTCCGGGAACGTCCAGCCGACCCGCCATCCGTCCAGGGCCCGCTCGCTGGTGACGGTGACGGTGGCCTGGAAGCCGCCGGACCACTCGCCGGCCAGGTCGTAGACGACGTGGCAGGGGGGCGGCGGGGCGGTCGGGGGCGCGGGGACGCCCAGCGGGCCGTGGACCAGGGAGGAGAGGCCGCGGGGCGGGGAGGCGGGGGCCGGACCGGGCTTCGCGGGACCGGAGTTCCGGCCGCCGGGGGTGGCGGGGGCGGTCGGGGAGGCGGGCTTCGGCGCCGGCTTGGCCGCGGATGTCTGCGCAGGCTTGGCCGGGGACGTCCGCGCCGGCTTCTTCGCCGGGTCCGGCGTCGGGGTCGGCTTCGGCTCGGGTGCCGGGGCGGAGTGCGCGGGGGTGGGGCGGGCGCCGGTACGGCCGCGGGCGGGGGCGTCGCCGGGCGCCGCGGTGTCGCCGGGCGCGCCCGTGTCGTCGGGGGTCCCGCCGTCGTCGCGGGTGGCGGCGGTGTCGTCCCGCGCGGTGAAGGAATCCGCGCCCGAACCGCCGGGTGCCATGAGCGAGGCGCCCAGCGCCAGCGCCGACAGCAGCAGGGCGGTGGCGAACATCCCGCCGCCGCGCAGCAGCCGCCCGAGCCCCGGACGCTCCTCGGGTTCACCCCTGGGGGGTTCACCTGCACGCCCGTTCCCGAGCCGTGTCTCGGCGGACCGCCGGCGCCGCTCCAGATAGCCGGGCCCGCCCCAGCCGAGCACCCCGTCCGCCAGCACGGCGGCCAGCCGGGCGCTCTCGGGCTCCGGTTCGTCACCCCGCGCGCGCCGCCAGCGCTCCCGGAACAGCGCCCGCACCCGGTCGAGTTCACTCCGGGCGGTGGCCGGGTCCAGCCCGAGCCGGTGGGCCGCCGTGGGCAGCGGCAGGGCCTCCACCTCGGCCAGCCACAGCAGCGCCGCGTCCCGCCCGCCGAGTTCGCGCAGGGCGCGCAGCACCGGCGGGTGGGCGCGCGGCGAGCCGGTGAGGCGGGACGCCTCGGGCGAGGCCAGCCACTGGGGCAGACCGGGGGCGAGCAGCCGGTCCTGGCCCGCGGCCGACCAGGCGGCGGCCGTGGCACGGACGGCGGTGAGCAGGGCCGGGATCATGGGCAGCGGGGCGGGACGGCGGCCCGCGCCGCGCACATGGGTGCGCCCGGCGGCACGGACCTCGCGCATGCCGCGGGTGAACGCCTCGGTGGCCAGCCGGTGGGCGGTGCCGGGGCCGGAGGCGCACAGGGCGGCGTACGAGAGCACCGCGGCCCAGGACTCCGCGAACAGCGCGGTCTCGGCGTCGTCCTGAGGGGTCGGCAGGTCGGGCATGGGACTCCTGCATCACGGGCGAGGTCAACTCACCACAGGGACGACGGAGTTGGCGTAAACCTCGCGGAACCGAGCCTTTCACGGGCCCGGCCCCGCTGACAAGCGCCCCGTGCGCGGCCGGTCACGCACGGTCGCGGTTCAGGCCCTGACCGGCTCCTCGTCCCCGGCCGTCTCCTGCGCGGGCAGGCTGTCCATGAAGGAGCTGACCGAGAAGACCGCGCGGCCGGGTCCGGGCGGGCCGTAGCCGGGCGGGGAGGACAGCCCGAAGTCCTCCATGGTCTGCCGGTAGGCCTGGAGCAGCCGGATGTGGTACTCCAGCGGGGCGCCCTGCGGGTTGGCCTTGCCGAGCGGGGTGGTCGGCTCCGGGCACCAGGTGGTGAAGCGGGGCGTGATGCCGTGGGACATGAAGAAGCGCAGGCCCTCGGTGGTGGACGCGATCGCCTCGTCGACGGTGGTGAAGCCGAAGGGCTCCGCCATCTCCACGCCCGCCACGAAGTTGGGGATCACATTGCGCGCGCCGAAGATCTCGGCGGAGTCCAGGATCCGCTTGTGCCACTCGTCGCGGCCGACGTAGCGCTCCTTGCCGGGGCAGTACAGCTCGAACAGCCGGCGGTCCCACACCTCGAAGTTGGGATGGTAGATCTGCACGCCGTAGTCCTTGAACCGCTGCACGTCGTCCCTGGGCAGCGCCTGGGCGACGACCTTGCCGATCCAGCGGCCGGGGAAGCGCTCCTCGATGGCCTTGGCGTAGTGGCCGTAGAAGTCGGCCTCGTCGCGCCCGGCGACCGTCTTGGTGATGGCGCCGCCGGTGAGGGTGTAGGCGGTGGACGCCTTCTGGGTGTCGTACCGGTCGATGATCTCCAGGGCCTCCAGGACCTCTTCCACGTCCTTGACGCCCGTGTAGGGCCGCCCGGCGGCCTTGTGCTGGCGCCAGTTGTGGTTGATGTCGCAGTACTGGCACTCCTCCTTGGCGCCGAAGTACTGGCAGACCCGGAAGACGGTCAGATAGATGAGGTAGCCCCACTGGATGGTGGGTGCCACCTCCATCACGGACTTCCCGTTGGAGAGGGTGTGCCGGTAGTACTCCGGCATCGGCGGCACCCCGACGTCGGCGATGCGCTTGCCGTCGAGGTAGAGGCCGAGCACTCCGGAGTCGTCGGCGGCGACCCGGTAGGGGGAGGCGGGGTTCACCCGTACGGAGACGACCGTACGGCGCAGGTCGTACGGCCCGCCGGTGAGGATGATCTCCTCCGGGGGCCGGCGCAGCGCGGCCTCGCCCAGCTCGGGCAGGGTGCCGTGGTCGAAGGAGAAGATGAAGTAGGACTTCGGCTTGACGTCCCCGCCCTCGTTGTCGCTGAGGGCGGATTTGTCGAAGGCGACACCGCCGCGGAGCAGGTCCTCCTTGAAGACGGCTTCCCGCGGCACGTGCGGGAAGCGCTCCATCAGATCCTCGACCAGTGCGGTGCGTGTGCCCATCCGTATGTCTCCTCCCGGCTCAGGCGTACGGCCCAACCGTATGCCCCCGGCTCGCGCGGAGCGGTGCCGGGTCCCGTGGGCGCGTCCGTCAGGGGTTCCCCGGAGGTCAGGGTCCCCCGGCCGGTCAGGGGTTCCCCGGCGGTCCGGGTTCAGACCGTCCGATCCGGGTTCAGACCGTCCGATCCGGGTTCAGACCGTCCGGTCCGGGTTCAGGCCATGCGATCCGGCTTCAGGCCATCCGGTCCAGCGTGGCCGGGTCGACCGCGTGGCGGGGTGCCTCGCCGGCCGCGAGCCGGGCGGCCTCCTCGACCACCACCCGGCCGAGGCGGGCCAGCTCGTTGCCCTGGGAGCCGGCCAGGTGCGGGGTGACGAAGGCGCCCGGCAGGTCGAGCAGCGGGGAGCCGGCGGGCAGCGGTTCGGGGTCGGTGACGTCCAGGACGGCGCGCAGCCGCCCGGCGCGCACCTGGGCGGCCAGCGCGTCATGGTCGACGAGACAGCCGCGGGCGGTGTTCAGGAGCACCGCCCCGGTGGGCATCAGGGCCAGCTCGCGGGCGCCGATCAGATGCCGGGTCGCGGGGATCGCGGGGGCGTGCAGGGTGACGACGTCGCTGGTGCGCAGCAGCTCGTCCAGGGGCAGCAGCGGCACCCCGAGGCGCTCGGCCTCGGGGGCGCCGATGGTGGGGTCGGCGAGGCTGACGGCGAGGTCGTGGGGGCGCAGCAGTCCGATCAGCCGGCGGCCGACGCGGGAGGCGCCGACGACGCCCACCCGGCGGCCGTGGTTGCCGAGGCCGGGGCGGATCGCGCCGTATGGGACGTCCCGGCGCTCGCGCAGCTCCTCGCGCAGCGCGAAGACGTCCTTGCCGGTGAGCAGGATCATGGCGAGGGTGTACTCGGCCACGGGCAGGGCGTTGGCGTCGGCG
This sequence comes from Streptomyces sp. NPDC043952, assembly GCF_056435325.1. Taxonomy (NCBI): domain Bacteria; kingdom Bacillati; phylum Actinomycetota; class Actinomycetes; order Kitasatosporales; family Streptomycetaceae; genus Streptomyces; species Streptomyces sp. NPDC043952. Next base: position 188,618 of record NZ_JBWKES010000005.1, on the reverse strand, counting down.
GCCGAGGAGACGAGGATGCCGCGCCGCCACACCTCGGGGGTGGTGAACCCCTTGACCGACCCGGCCGCGTGCAGCACGGCCCGCAGCTTCGGGGCGCGGTCCAGGGCCGCCGCGTCCAGGCGGGGGCAGCCCCAGCCGGTGACCAGGACCTCGGCGCGGGCGAGGGCCGCGCGCGCCTGGGGCCCGGTGAAGTCCTGTGCCACCAGGGCGGGATCGAGGTCGAGGTGGGTGCGCAGGCGGGCGAGGAGGCCGGGCGGGAAGAGGTACGGCACGTTCTCGGCCGCCATGGCGAACACGGCCGGCGGGCGCTCGGGCAAGGACGGACCCCTCGGGCTCGGTGCGGCGCGGGCGGCAAGCGGTCTCTACGGTAGGTCGCGGCGGATCAGAGGGTCAACGGACCCGCCGCCCCGGCGAGAGGATCGGCAGCATGAGGGAGACGGTCACCAACTGGGCCCGCACCATCGCCTACGAGGCGAAGGAGTTCCAGCGCCCGGCGTCGCTCGACGCGCTGCGTGCCGTGGTGTCCGGTGCGGCGAAGGTGCGGGTGCTGGGCAGCGGGCACTCCTTCAACCGGGTCGCCGATCCGGGACCGGACGGTGTGCTGCTGTCGGCGGCGGGACTGGCGCCGGTGATCGAGGTGGACACGGCGGCGCGGACGGTCCGCGCGTCGGGCGGGGTCCGCTACGCCGAGCTGGCCCGCGCGGTGCACGCCCGTGGTCTCGCCCTGCCGAACCTGGCCTCGCTGCCGCACATCTCGGTGGCCGGTTCGGTGGCGACCGGCACCCATGGCTCGGGCGTGGCCAATCCGCCGCTGGCCTCGGCGGTGCGGGAGGTGGAGCTGGTGGTCGCGGACGGTACGACGGTGACGATCGGCCGGGGCGACGCCCGCTTCGGCGGCGCGGTGACCTCGCTGGGCGCGCTGGGCGTGGTCACCGCGCTCACCCTCGACCTCGAACTGGCGTTCGAGGTGGAGCAGCATGTGTTCACCGAACTGCCGCTGGAGGGACTGGAGTTCGAGGCGGTCGCCGGATCGGCGTACAGCGTCAGCCTGTTCACGGACTGGCGGGAGCCGGGCTTCCGCCAGGTGTGGGTCAAGCGGCGCACCGACCAGCCGGCGGTGGAGTTCCCCTGGGCGGCGCCGGCCGGGCGCCCGGTGCATCCGGTGCCGGGCATGCCCGCCGTCAACTGCACCGGGCAGTTGGGCGTCGCGGGCCCCTGGCATGAGCGACTGCCGCATTTCCGGGCGGAGTTCACGCCCAGCAGCGGGGCGGAGACGCAGTCGGAGTACCTGGTGCCGCGCGCGGCGGCCCTCGGCGCGCTGGAAGCGGTGCACGGGATACGGGAGGCCGTCGCGGGGGTGCTCCAGACCTGCGAGGTGCGGACGGTCGCCGCCGACCGGCAGTGGCTCAGCCCGGCGCACGGGCGGGACTCGGTGGCGCTGCACTTCACCTGGGTGCGGGACGAGGCGGCCGTACTGCCCGCGGTGCGGCGCCTGGAGGAGGCGCTGGAGCCGTTCGAGCCGCGTCCGCACTGGGGGAAGGTGTTCGGCATACCGGCAAAGGTGGTGCGCGGGCGGTACGCGCGCCTCGGCGACTTCCGGGAGCTCGTGCGATCCCTGGACCCCACGGGCAAGTTCACCAACGCCTTCGTCGCCGGCGTCCTGGACGCCTGAGGGTGTTCCCGGCCCCCTTGCCGGGGGCCGGGCGCCGCGCCTAGCCTCGCGTGAGCATCCCTCCCGGCTGACCCCACCTTTCGTCGCGTGTGGCACCAGATCGGAGACCGATGTCCGCCGCCTCCACTCCCGGCAACGACCAGGACACCGAGTACGTCGAGGATGTCTCGCCCGGTTCCGGTGCGCTGCCGCCCCGCGCCTGGTACGCGTCCTCCGACGCCAAGTCCCTCTGCCTGAACGGCACCTGGCGCTTCCGGCTGTCACCGACGGCCGGGGCCGGGCCGTTCGCGCGGGAGGGGTGCGGGGAGGGGTACGACGCCGGTGGCTGGGCCGACATCACGGTCCCCGGCCACTGGGTCCTCCAGGGCCACGGCTCCCCCGTCTACACCAACCACCGCTACCCGTTCCCGGTCGATCCGCCGCGCGTGCCGACCGAGAACCCGACCGGCGACCACCTGCGGGTCTTCGACCTCCCCGACGACTGGCCACACGCCGACGGCGACGGGGCGGTGCTGCGCTTCGACGGGGTGGAGTCCTGCGCACGGGTGTGGCTGAACGGCACGGAGCTGGGCACCTTCAAGGGGTCGCGGCTGCCGCACGAGTTCGCGGTCGGACCGCTGCTGCGGACCGCCGGCAATGTGCTCGCCGTACGGGTGCACCAGTGGTCGGCGGGCTCCTATCTGGAGGACCAGGACCAGTGGTGGCTGCCCGGCATCTTCCGCGATGTCACCCTGCTGCACCGCCCGCCCGGCGCCGTACGGGACTTCTTCATGGGCGCCTCCTACGACCCGCGCACGGGCACCGGCACCCTGCGCGTCGACTCGGACGTGGCGGGCAGGGTCACCGTCCCGGACCTCGGCATCGACGTCCCGGCCGGGGAGCCCGTGACGGTGCCGGTGCGGCCCTGGTCGGCGGAGGTGCCGCGGCTGTACGACGGGGTGCTGGCCACCGGCGGCGAACGGGTGCCGCTGCGGATCGGCTTCCGCACGGTGGAGGTGGCGGACGGGCTGCTCAGGGTCAACGGGCGGCCGGTGCTGTTCCGGGGCGTCAACCGGCACGAGTGGCATCCGGAGCGGGGCCGGGCGCTGGACCTGGCGACCATGCGCGCGGACGTGCTGCTGATGAAGCGGCACAACATCAACGCCGTGCGCACCTCCCACTATCCGCCGCACCCGGCCTTCCTCGACCTGTGCGACGAGTACGGCCTGTGGGTGATCGACGAGTGCGATCTGGAGACCCACGGCTTCACTGAAGTGGGCTGGCGGGACAACCCGGTTGACGACGACCGCTGGACCCCCGCCCTGCTGGACCGGGCGGCCCGGATGGTCGAGCGGGACAAGAACCATCCGTCGGTCGTGCTGTGGTCGCTGGGCAACGAGGCGGGCACGGGCCGGGGCCTGACCGCGATGGCCGAGTGGATCCGCGCCCGCGACCCCTCCCGCCCGCTGCACTACGAGGGTGACCGCAACTGCCGTGACACGGACGTCTATTCACGGATGTACGCCGGTCACGCGGAGGTGGAGCGCATCGGCCGGCACCTGGACGGCGGCCCGGCGCGCAGGCGCCGGCTCCCCTTCCTCCTGTGCGAGTACGCGCACGCCATGGGCAACGGACCCGGTGGACTCGCCGACTACCAGCGGCTGTTCACGTCGTACGACCGGCTCCAGGGCGGCTTCGTGTGGGAGTGGATCGATCACGGCATCGCCCATCCGGAGCTGGGGTTCGCCTACGGCGGGGACTTCGGGGAGGAGCTGCACGACGGGAACTTCGTCTGCGACGGGCTGGTCTTCCCGGACCGGCGGCCCTCCCCCGGCCTGGCCGAGTACAAGAAGGTGCTGGAGCCGGTCGCCATCACGGGCGACGGCGGGGACGGGGCGGTCCGGGTGGTCAACGGGTACGACACCGCCGATCTGTCCGCGCTCGGGTTCTCCTGGTCGTACCAGGTGGACGGGGTGACGCTGGCCTCCGGACCGCTGCCGGTGCCCGCCCTGGCGCCCGGCGCGTCGGCGGAGGTCGAGCTGCCCGCGCCGCCGGCCGGGGCGCCGGACGGTGAGGCGCACTGGCTGATCAGGGCGGTACTGGCGGCCGACGCGCCGTGGGCGGGGCGGGGGCATGTCGTCGCGTGGGGCCAGTTCCCGGCCTCGGACCGCACGCCGCCACGGGTCCCGGCGACCGCCCGACTCCGCGCTCGTGGGGGCGAGTTCACCCTGGGTCCCGGCAGGTTCGACGCGCGCACCGGTGCCCTGACGGCGATCGGTGACGTGGCCGTCACGGGTCTGAGGCTGGACGTGTGGCGGGCGGCCACCGACAACGACGAGGGCGCCGCCTGGCAGGACGACCCGCGCTGCGGACCGCTGTGGCGCCGGCTCGGCCTGCACCGGATGCGGCACCGGCTCGACACGGTGGAGGCGGACGGCGCCGCGCTGACCGTGCGCACCCGAGTGGCGCCCGCCGCAACGGAGTTGGGGCTGTCGGCGGGGTACCGGTGGACGGCGGACGGGGACCGGCTGCGGCTGACCATGAGCGTCGTACCGGAGGGCGACTGGACGCTGCCGCTCCCCCGGCTCGGCATCCGCTTCGGGCTGCCGGCGGTCGCCACCGACCGGGTGCGGTGGTTCGGCGGCGGTCCGGGAGAGGCGTATCCGGACACCAAGTCGGCTGCGATGACGGGGCGTTGGGAAGCGGCGGTGGCGGACCTCCAGACGCCGTACGTCCGTCCGCAGGAGAACGGCGCCCGGATCGACGTCCGCTGGGCGGAGCTGGGCGGTCTGCGCGTCGAGGGCGACCCCGTCTTCCTCCTGACGGCCCGCCGCTGGACCACCGAGCAGCTGGACGCCGCCACCCACCGGACCGGTCTGGTGCCGGGCGACACGGTCTGGGTCAACCTGGACCACGCCCAGCACGGCATCGGTTCCCAGTCCTGCGGCCCCGGCCCGCTTCCCCCGTACCAACTGCGGGCGCGGCCGGCGGAGTTCTCCTTCGTCTTCTCCCCCGATCCGGGCGCCGCGTAATCCGGAGGCTCCGGAGCCGTGCGGGACGTAGGGTCGGCCGGTCAGGAAGATCGGCGCCCGTACCTCGGGCGCCGGCCCCGGAGAGGACGAGCGATGAGCGAGCCGGCGGACGAGCGCCGCGACCACTACGACGTCACGGGCGAGGGGCCCGTGCTGTTGCTGCTGCCGGGCGGCGCCGGGCACCCGATGGGGTTCGGGCCGCTGATCGAGCGGCTGGCCGCGCGGTTCACCGTGGTGGCGTACGACCCGCTGGGGCTCGCCCACGGCCGGCTGGGCCTGCCGGTGCCCGAGCAGCGGGTGGCGGACTGGAGCGAGGGGGCGCACCGGGTGCTGGCGGCGGTGCTGCCCGAGGGCGAGTCGGCGTACGTGTTCGGGACCAGCTCGGGCGGGATCGCGGCGCTCGATCTGCTCGCGCGGCATCCGGAGCGGCTGGCACATGTGGTCGCGCACGAGCCGCCGTGCGTGACCGTGCTGCCCGACGGTGCCGAGCGGCGCGCCGAGCTGATCGGACAGCTCGACGGCGGCGAACGGCCGCCCGCCGAGGGCGACTCGGCGACACCGATGGGGGTCTTCCTGGGCCGGGTGCTGCGTCCGTTCACCACCTACACACCGGTCCCCGCGCCGGGCCCGGCCCCCGCGCTCACCCTCGTCGCGGGCACCGGCTCACGCGGTCAACTCCTGTACCGTACGGCCGAGTTGCTGGCCGGGCGGCTGGGCGCGGCGTTCATGGAGTTCCCCGGCGGGCACCTGGGGGTGCTCGATCACCCGGCGGAGTTCGCGGACCTGCTGACCGGGGCGCTGCGCTCCAGTGCGCACACCTCGTCGTAAGAGGGCGTCGTTCCGCCCGGCGCCCGCCCCGCGGCGATGTCGGTCATCGCGTCCAGCGCCGCGCCCAGCGCCCTGCGGTACAGCAGGGAACCGAGGCTGATCCGGGCCACGCCGAGGTCGGCGAGCTGCGCGACGGTGGGTCCGGTGGGCGAGTGGAGGATGTTGAGGGGGGCGCCGAGGCGCGGCACCAGGCCGGCGATGCGGGCCGGGTCGGTGAGTCCGGGCACGAACACGCCGTCGGCGCCCGCCTGTTGGTAGGCGCCGAGACGGCGGAGGGTGTCCTTCTCGTCGCCGTCGCCCAACCAGTACGTGTCCGTGCGGGCGTTGACGAACATCCCCGGTACGGCGGCCTTGACGGCGCGGATCTTCGCCGCCAGCAGCTCGCTCGCCCCGAGCCCGTCCTCCAGGTTGACGCCGACCGCGCCGGCGGCCCACAACTCCGCCGCCAGCCGCGCCGCTTCCTCGGGGTCGTCGCTGAAGCCGCCCTCCGCGTCGACGGACAGGTGGTACGGCCCGGAACCGAGGTTGCGGGCGAGCCGTACCGTGTGCTCGCGGGTCGCCGCCGCCCCGTCGGGCAGCCCGACGGCCGCCGCCACCGCGAGGCTGGACGTGGCGATCGCGGCGAAGCCACGGGCGGCCAGGGCGGCGGCCGAGGCATGGTCCCAGGCGTTGGGCAGCAGCAGCGGCTCGCCGGGCCGGTGCAGCGCGGCGAAAGACGTTCCTGTGAGGTCTGCGGTCATACGGCCACGCTAGCCCCGGACCGCTTCGGCGCGCACCGGAACGTGTGGCCCGGTGGCCTGCCCACCTCCTGGACACCGGGGCCGCTCCCCGTGCCGGTGGACTAGCGTCACCGGTATGACCGGCAACGCCTCCACCCTCACCCTCGCCGCGGCCCTCGCCGCCGGGACGGTCGTCCTCGACGGCGGGCTGTCCAACCAGCTGGAATCCGCCGGGCACGACCTGAGCGACGAGCTGTGGTCCGCGCGGCTGCTCGCCGAGCGGCCGGAAGCGATCACCGAGGCGCACCTCGCCTACTTCCTGGCGGGCGCGAGCGTGGCGATCACCGCCAGCTACCAGGCCACCTTCGAGGGCTTCGCCCGGCGCGGCATCGACCGCGCGGAGGCGGCGCGCCTGCTCGCACTGAGCGTCCGGCTGGCTCGGGACGCGGCCCGGCGGGCGCACGGCGCGGGCGTCGACCGTCCCCTGTGGGTGGCCGCCTCGGCCGGGCCGTACGGCGCGATGCTCGCGGACGGCTCCGAGTACCGGGGCCGCTACGGGCTCACCGTCACCGAGCTGGAGCGCTTTCACCGGCCGCGCCTGGAAGCGCTGGCCGCCGCCGGTCCCGACGTGCTGGCGCTGGAGACCGTCCCGGACACCGACGAGGCCACCGCGCTGCTGCGGGCGGTACGCGGCCTCGGGATCCCGGCCTGGCTGTCGTACACGATCGACGGCCCCCGCACCCGCGCCGGGCAGCCCCTGGAGCGGGCCTTCGCCCTCGCGGCCGACGCGGACGAGATCATCGCGGTCGGCGTGAACTGCTGCGCCCCGCAGGACGCGGCCTCCGCCGTCGGCCTCGCCGCCCGCGTCACCGGCAAACCGGTGGTCGTCTATCCCAACAGCGGCGAATCCTGGCACGCCGACACCCACTCATGGACCGGCCCCGCCACCTTCGGCCCGGCCGAGGTCACGTCCTGGCGCGCCCACGGCGCACGGCTGATCGGCGGCTGCTGCCGGGTGGGCCCGGAGAGCATCACCTCGATCGCGCGGACCCTGGGGACGGGGGCGGGGGTGGGGGCGGAACCGCAGAAAGAGGCGGGGGCGGACTGACGGGCGGTTTCCGGGCCCCGGCCGACGTTTTTCCGTGCCGACCGGCGGTTTCCGGGTCAACCAGCGATTTCGCGGGCCGACCGGCGGCTTGCCGAGCTGACCGGCGGTTTCCCGGCCGGCCGTCACCGGTGGCCGCGGTGTGCCGTTTCCGGGCCGAGGACCCGCAGCAGGTCGAGGGCGTCGGCGCTCGGTGAGCCGGGCGGGGGCGTGAAGACCAGCAGCCGCTGGTCCTCGGCGGGGCTGAGGAGCGCCTCGTAGTCGAACTCGATCAGCCCGACCTCCGGGTGCCGCACCCGCAGCCGGCTCCGCCGCCGGACGGCCACCTCATGGCGGTCCCACAGGGCGGCGAACTCGTCACTCGCCCCGCGCAGCCGCGCCACCAGCGCCGCCGCCTCCGCGTCGCCGGGACCGCGGCGCGCCACCGCCGTGCGGAGGTCGGCGACGAGCAGCCGGCCGTGCCGCTCGTGCTCGCCGGGCGGATACGCCTCGCGGACGAAGGGCTCGGTGAACCACCGCCACACCACGTTCCGGTCGGGCTCCGCCACGGTGCACACACAGCCGAAGAGGGCTTCCGCCACGGCGTTCTGCGCCAGCAGGTCGCCCAGGTCGCCGAGGATCTGCGCGGGGGTGTGCGTCAGCCGGTCCAGGAGGTACAGCAGCCCCGGACGCACATGGCCGCCCGCCCGGCGGCCCTCCGGCGGGCGGTGCCCGGCCAGCACGAACAGGTGATCGCGCTCGTCCTCGGTGAACCGCAGCGCACGGGCCAGGGCGCCGAGGAGCTGGGTGGACGGCTGCGGGCCGCGCGCCTGCTCCAGGCGCATCAGGTAGTCGGTGGACATCCCGGCCAGCTGCGCCACCTCCTCGCGCCGCAGTCCCGGCGTCCGGCGCCGGGGCCCGGCGGCCAGCCCCACGTCGTCGGGGCGCAGCCGCTCCCGCGAACGGCGCAGGAAGTCGGCAAGTTCACGGCGGTTCAGTTCGGTCCGCATGCCCCCATGGTCCGGCATCGGCGGCCCCTTCGGGCCGCCGGAGCCTGGGACCACCGATCCCAGGAAGAACGCTCCGCTCCCCGACCGGGCCCGGACGGCGGATCGTGGGCGGCACGACACGGACGCCACCACCCGCCACGGAAGAGGAACCATGCCTGTTGTGACCGTCGACGGTGCCCGCATCCCCTACCGCCTGGAGGGCTCCGGGCCCCTTCTCGTGCTGCTCCACGGAACCGGCGCGGGGTCGGTGACCTGGGAGTCGTCCCTCGGCTACTTCACCGCCCGGCACACCGTCGTCCTCCCTGACCTGTCCGGCAGCGAGGCGGCCGAGGACGACGGCGGGGAGCTGACCGTCGAGGTGCTCGCCGCCCAACTGGCCGCCGTAGTCGAGGACTTGGGGCGCGGCCCGGTGGACGTCCTGGGCTACTCGCTCGGGGCGCCCGTCGCCGCGCTGCTCGCCGCGGACCGCCCGGAACTGGTGCGCCGGCTGATCGCGCTGTCCGGCTGGTGCGGGCCCGAGGACCCGTACATCCAGAACGGGATGGCCGTCTGGCGCTCGCTGGCCGACCGTCCGAGGGCCTTCGCGCGCTATGCCATGCTGACGGCGTTCAGCCGCCCCTACCTCGACTCCCTCGGCCGCGAGGCCGTGGAGGAGCTGGCGACCGCCATGCGGCCCAGCGCGAACCTGCTGCGCCAGATCGACGCCGACCTGAAGACGGACATCCGCGCCGCGCTCCCCCGTGTCCAGGCCCCCACCCTGGTCATCGGGTGCACGCTGGACGCGCTGATCCCCGTCGAGAACGCGCGCGAATTCGCGGCCGGCATCCCGCACAGCCGCTACGCCGAGCTGGCGAGCGGCCATGTGGCGCGGGTGGAACGGCCGGCCGAACTGGCCGGACTGGTCGAGGAGTTCCTCACCGGGGCCGGCTGAGACCGGGCACGGACCGGCGTACACCGGGCGCCGCCGAAGCCGGGCGCGCCCTTCCGCCTCACTCAGTGGCGCCGCGCCCCCACCGAGCGGCGCAGGCGGCGCATGGCGGCGGCCAGTTCGGCGCCGGGGGCGCGGGGGACGGAGGCGGGGCGCGGCGGTGGAGTGCGGGGGGTGGTGGACCAGAGGGCGTACTCGGCGTCGCGGGGGCCGTGGGCGGTGTAGGGCGCGCCGTCGCCGAAGACGCGGACGGGGTGGGTGGGGTTCCAGGCTTCCCAGCCGGGGTCGCCGGTGGTCGCGAAGCGCACCCAGGCGCCGTGCATCTCGTCGCACAGCTCCTGCGGCGCGCCCTCGCCGGCCAGTTTCTGGGATTCCGGGATGTCGCCGGAGTCGAAGACGAAGCCCAGCTCCAGGGCGTGGCAGGCGCGCAGGTCGGGGCGGCGGGAGGGCCAGGCGAACTCGTAGAGGTGGCTGGTGGCGGGGCGGGCGTCGGCGAGGCGGTGCAGCGGTACGCGCAGGATGTGGTCGGTGACCATCTGGCCGACGGTCTCGGCGGCGCCGGCGTCGGGGTGCAGGGCGCGGTAGCCGCGCGGGATCTCATGGCTCGCGTGGCAGCGGGCCATGGCCCCGGCGACGGCGACGGCACCGAGCCGGTCGATGTGCTCCAGCAGGCCGCCGGGCACCAGCCACAGCCGGTACTCGTCCCGTGTCCAGCCCATCAGCAGGTCCACGCCCCGCGCGGTGTCGCCGTCGATCAGGGCGTCGAGCGGGTCGCGGGGCACGAGGTCGCCGTCCACGACGATGCCGAACGCCGGTCCGCCGAGCACCGGGCTCGCGAGCCGGCCGACCTCGGCCTGGGTGCGCAGCAGCAGGTCCCGGTCCACCGCGGCGAAGGCGGCGGCGGTGGCCGGGATCTTCAGCCGGGCGGCCATCCGGCGCACCATCCGCCGTACCTTGTCCCGTTCGAAGACCTCCGGCGGGCCGCTCTGCAGCACCGCGCGGCGGATCAGGCCGTCGGTGTGGGGGGAGGCGAGCAGGACGCCCGCGCTGATCGCGCCGGCCGACTGGCCGCACAGGGTGATCCGGTCCGGGTCGCCGCCGAACGCCGCGATCGTCTCGTGCACCCAGCGCAGCGCGGCGAGCTGGTCGCGCAGGCCGGGGTTGGGCGGGGCGTCCGGGAACAGCCCGTACCCCTCGATGCCCAGCCGGTAGTTGACGGAGACGCAGACGACGCCGTCGCGGGCGAAGGTACGGCCGTCGTAGACCGGCACGGCCGAGGAACCCCTGGTCAGGGCGCCGCCGTGCAGCCAGACCAGGACGGGCAGCCGGGCGCCGGGGGCCGGGTCCGGCGTCCATACGTTGAGGTTGAGGCAGTCGTCGCCGGGGATCGAGGGGTCGGACAGGTACTGGGCGAACGCCTCGGAGTACGGCGGTTTCGGCGCGGTCGGGCCGAACGCGGCGGCCTCCCGCACACCGTCCCAGGGCTCGGGCGGCTCGGGGGGCCGGAAGCGGCGGGGGCCGACGGGCGGGGCGGCGTACGGGATCCCCCGGAACACGGCGACGCCGTGCTCGTAGCGGCCGCGTACGGCGCCGTGCGGGGTGCGGACCACCGGGCCCATCGGGTCTGCCGCCATCGCCCACCAGCCCTTCGCCGTCATGCACCTTTCACCTTTACAGCACCACAGGACGGTGTTGTATTCCGGTGCACAGACCTCTGACTGGGCCGTTCGGCGTACCGGGGCGGGAGGGCTTCGGCCGGATGTGAGGAGGGGCGACGGGGGCCGGGGGGCCTCCTCGCGGAGGTGCCCGGCCCTCGTCGCCCCGGCACGCGGTCGTACCCGCCGACCGCGTGCGCGCGACCGCTCTCTCAGGCCCTCAGTCCTCGTCCGGGGACGGAGGGTTGCCGAAGAGGGCCTGGATCGCGTCCACCGCGCTGCCGTCGTGGTCGCTGCCCGCGTCGCCCTTGCCGGTCTGCACGTTGGCCGTGCGGTCGACCTCCAGCCAGGAGTCGGCATGCGAGTTGTCGACCAGGGTGACCAGGCTGTTGTCCGCGAGCGCCGGGGCGGCGCCCGCGCCGACGAAGGCGGCGGTGAGCGCGGCCGCCGTACCGATGCGGGCGGCTCTCACACGCCCACGCCCTCGGCGACGAGCCGGTCGCGGGCGATGTTGCGCTCCAGCAGGCTGGTGGACGCCTGCACCCCGACCCCGCTCGCCGGGTCCACCACGGGCAGCCGGCCGTCGGCGGCCTTGAGCCCGCTGAGCGCCGAGTCCATCGCCTCGTGCGCCGCGAACAGGCAGGGCGTGCTGTAGATCGCGACATCCACGCCGAGTTCGGAGAGCTCGCTCAGGGACAGGCGGGGGGACTTGCCGCCCGCGATCTGGTTGAACAGCAGCGGCTTGTCGCCGACGACCTCCCGGATCCGCTTGATCCACTCCACGCTGCGCACCCCGTCGACCAGCACCACGTCGGCGTCGGTGGCGGCGAGCCGCTCGGCGCGGTGCAGGATGTCGTGCTCGTCGGTCGCGTCGGTGCGGGCGACGACGACCAGATCCCTGCGGGTCTCCAGGACCTGGTGGAGCTTCTCCAGGTACTCCTCCAGCGGCAGCACCTGCTTGCCGTCGGCGTGACCGCAGCGGCGGGGCCGCTTCTGGTCCTCCAGGATCACGCCGGAGGCGCCGATGCGCTCCAGGTGCTCGACGACATGGCAGGCGACCTCGGGGTCGACGTACCCGTCGTCGATGTCCACGAGGAGGTGGTGGTGCGGGAACGCGCCGCGCAGGCGCTGGACGAAGGCCACCATGTCGGGCCAGGCGATGAATCCGATGTCCGGCAGGCCGTAGTACGAGGCGGCGAAGCCGAATCCGGAGACGAACATGCCGTCGTAGTGCTTGGCGGCGATGGACGCCGAATACATGTCGTAGACGCCGATCAGCGGTGTGGTCCCGGGCCCGGCGATGCGGTCGCGCAGCTTCTTACCGTGGGTCAAGGTCCGGCTCCTTCTGTGGGTACGGCACGGCGGCGGGGGCCGCCGCGCCTCAGTGCCCTTTACCAATCCAAGAGCATCTCTAGATACTCACATTGGCATGCCGTGACGCCAGCTTTACTCACTGGAATGGCGCAATCCGTTCACCGCAGAAACGTCACTGAAGGGGCCGATCCGCCCAACGGCTTCCGCCGTCCGGGTGAGCGCGGGAGGCGGAACGGAACCGGTCGTGTGCGGCCGGGCCGGCCGGGGTGTCCGATTTCTTCAAGACCCGCCGCCCGGCCGCTGCCTACGGTGGCCGCATGACCGCACACTTCGCCCTGATCGGCGTGGTGGCCTCCGACATGGCCGCCTCGCTCGCCTTCTACCGCCGCCTCGGCCTGGTGTTCCCGGAGGGCGCCGAGACCCTGCCGCACGCCGAGGCCGAACTGCCCGGCGGGCTCACCCTCGCCCTCGACAGCGAGGAGACCGTCCGCTCCTTCCACCCCGGCTGGCGCCCGCCCGCCGCCGGGGGCCGGATCTCGCTCGCCTTCCGGTGCGGGGCGCCCGAGGAGGCGGACAGGGTGTACGGGGATCTGGTCGGCGCCGGGTACCACGGTCAGCTGCGGCCCTGGGACGCCGTCTGGGGGCAGCGGTACGCCATCGTCCTCGACCCCGACGGCAACGGCGTCGACCTGTTCGCGCCGCTACCGGCCGCCGAGTAGTTCCCCGAGCGGCACGCCCGCCAACCGGCGCACCTCGCGCGCGAGATGGGGCTGGTCGGCACAGCCCGCGCGGATCGCCGTCTCGGCGCCCGGTACGCCGGCGCGGGCCGGCGCGAGGGCGCGGCGCAGGCGCAGGATGCGGGCCAGGGTCTTGGGTCCGTAGCCGAAGGCGCCGAGGCAGCGGCGGTGCAGGGTCCGGGCGCCGAGGCCGAGTTCGGCGGCGGCGTCGCCCACCGGGGTGCCCTGGTCGAGGCGTCGTACCAGCCGGTGCACCCGGGGGTCGGGGGGCCCGGCCGCCTTGGTGCGGTCCAGCGCGATGTCCTCCAGGGCCCGCGCCGGGTCGCCGGCCGCCGCCGTACGGTCGCGCAGCCGGCGGACCCGCGCGGCGGGCCACAGCTCGGCCAACTCCACGCGCCGATCGAGGAGTTCGTGGGCGGGGACGCCGAGCAGGGCGGGTGCGGTGCCGGGCTGGGAGCGGACCCCGGCCCAGCGGCGGTGCGGGCCTTCGGGGAGGTAGGGGCCGGTGTCGGGACCGGCGACCAGCAGCCGCTCCCCGTCCCAGAGCAGATCCATGCACCCGTCGGGCAGCACGGCCCGGCCGTGGCTCCCACCGGCGTTTGGCGCGTTGACCCACACCACCGCCCCGGCCAGCCGGGAGGCCCGCTCCGCGTACATGGGGGCCAGGGTACGACGGCGGTGGATACGACGACGGTGGGTTCCGGTGGCTGGTTCAGCGGCGCGAGCCCGGCCCACTCAGGCCCCCGGCCTCCCCCGGCTCACCACTGGCGGTAGGGGTTCTCGCCGTTTCCGTTGCCGGGGAGGTGGGGGCCGTTTCCGTGGCCGGGCAGCAGCGGCGGGCCGCCGTGGGTCTGCGGGCCCGTCCCGTGGGTCTGCGGGCCGGTGCCATGGGTCTGCCGGTCCGTTCCGCTGGTCTGCGGGCCGGCCCCGTTCACCTGGGGTCCGGGCCCGTTCGTCCGCGAGCCGCCGCCCGCCGCGTGCGCGCCGCCGGTCTTCGCGCCGCCGCCCTTCTCCTCCTTGTGCGGTTCCCGTCGGTGCGCTCCGTGGCCGCCGCGCGGATGCGTCCGCAGCCGGGAGGTGACGTCCTCCGGGGGGAGGAAGCGCGACCAGCGCTCGGGGAACTCGGACGGCATGTCCGGGTCGTCGGGGTCGGCCTCGCGGGCCGCCGCGGCGCGGGCGACGTACTCGGCGACCTGCGCCCGCCGCACCCGCTCGTTGGCCTCGCGCGCGGCGGCCGTGGCGGCGGCCGGCCAGACCCGGTCGATCGCGGCGTTGACCGCCGCGCCGACCAGCACGGCGAACGCGGACACCCCGATCCACAGCATGATGGCGACGGACGCGGCCAGCGAGCCGTAGATCGTGGCGCCCTCGATGGTGTGCACGAGGTAGATGCGCAGCAGGAAGCTGCCGAAGACCCACATCGCGAGGGCGACCAGCGCGCCGGGCACGTCCTCGATCCAGGGCGAGCGCACCGGCACGGACACGTGGTACAGCGTGGTCAGGAAGACGACGGACAGGACGATGACGACCGGCCAGTACAGGACCTGCACCACCGTCTCCGACCAGGGCACCACCCGGACCACCGCGTCCGGCCCCGCGACCATCAGCGGCAGCGCCACCGAGCCGATCAGCAGCGCCACGATGAACAGCACGAAGGACATGATCCGGGTGCGTACGATGCCCCGGACGCCGTCGAGGCCGTACATGACGGTGATGGTGTCGATGAAGACGTTCACCGCGCGGGAGCCCGACCACAGGGCGAACAGGAAGCCGAGGGAGATGACGTCGGGCGGGCCGCCCCTGATGACGTCGTGCAGGATCGGCTCGGTGATCTCCTTGACGCCCTTTTCGGACAGGACGGTACGGGAGGCGTCGAGGAGGTTGGTCTCCAGGCTGCCGATGGTGTGCGCGCCGGTCCAGGTGTCCACGTAGGCGAGCAGCCCGATGAGGCACAGCAGCAGCGGGGGCACGGACAGCAGGGTGAAGAACGCGGCCTCGGCGGCGAGGCCGAGGATGCGGTACTCCATGCAGGAGTTGACGGTGTCCTTGAGCAGCAGCCAGGCGGTCCTGCGCTTGGACACGTTCCGGTAGAGAGCGCGGGCCCGGTGGAGCCGTCCGACCGGCCGTTCGGGGGAATCACTTGCTGGCTGCACCACCCAAAGGTATCCGCAGCGAGCGCCCCTCCTCACCTCGCGGGGCGATCCGGCGCCCGCCCGCGCACCACCCGCACCCGGCTGTCCCGTTTCCTCCCGCCGGACCGGCCACCCGGTGGCACCTCGCAGGCTCGTTCCGCCGCCGCTGCGGGTAGGTTCGGCCCTATGGCAGGCTTCTCCACCCACACCGTGACGAACCAGCCGCCCCCGCTGGCCGGCTACGACCTCTTCGCCGCCGACCGCGCGCTGGTGGACGCCGTCGGGCGGCACACGCCGGACGAGCTGCTCGGCGAGGTGCGCGCGGAGCTGAGCGCGCTGGGGCGGGCCGGGGGCTCGGCGCAGCTCCAGGAGTGGGGCAGGCTGGCGAACGAGCAGCCGCCCCGGCTGCGCACGCACGACCGGTACGGCCGCCGGATCGACGAGGTGGAGTTCCACCCGGCCTGGCACCGGCTGCTCGGCAAGGGCGTCTCGGCGGGGCTGACCGGCGCCTGGACCCGGCCCGCCGGGCATGTGCGCCGGGCCGCCGCGTTCCTGCTGTGGACCCAGGTCGAGGCGGGCACCTGCTGCCCGCTGTCCATGACCCACGCGGCCGTGCCCGCGCTGCGCGCCGATCCCGCGCTCGCCGCCCGCTGGGAGCCGCGGGTGACGTCCACGGTGTACGACCCGGAGCCGCGGCCCGCCGCGCGCAAGCCCGGCGCGCTCATCGGGATGGGGCTGACCGAGAAGCAGGGCGGCAGCGACCTGCGCGCGAACACGACCGAGGCCCGGCCGCTCGCCGAAGAGGGGGCCTACGCGCTCACCGGACACAAGTGGTTCTGCTCCGCCCCCATGTCGGACGCCTTCCTGGTGCTGGCGCAGTCCCCCGGCGGCCTGACCTGCTTCCTGGTGCCGCGCGTCCTGGAGGACGGCACCCGCAACGCCTTCCTGCTCCAGCGGCTGAAGGACAAGCTGGGCAACCGCTCCAACGCCTCCGCCGAGGTCGAGTTCGCCGGCACCCTGGCGCGCCGGGTCGGCGAGGAGGGGCGCGGGGTGCGGGCCGTCATCGGGATGGTCGCGGCGGCCCGCCTCGACTGCGTGCTCGGCTCGGCGGGCCTGATGCGGCAGGCGGTGGCGCAGGCGGTGCACCACTGCGCGTACCGGGAGGCGTTCGGCGGGCGGCTGCTGGACAAGCCGCTGATGCGCACTGTGCTCGCGGACCTCGCGCTGGAGTCGGAGGCGGCGACCGCGCTGGCGCTGCGGCTGGCGGCGGCGTACGACGACGGGGGCGAGCGGGAGCGCGCCTTCCTGCGGCTCGCGGTGCCGGCCGCCAAGTACTGGATCACCAA
Organism: Streptomyces sp. NPDC043952; assembly: GCF_056435325.1. NCBI lineage: Bacteria > Bacillati > Actinomycetota > Actinomycetes > Kitasatosporales > Streptomycetaceae > Streptomyces > Streptomyces sp. NPDC043952. The sequence continues at coordinate 172,182 of NZ_JBWKES010000005.1, read as the reverse complement.
GCGGTGCCCGCCCGTTGTGGTGGAGGCCGCCGAGTGCCTGGGCGGCAACGGGTACGTGGAGGAGTCGGGGATGCCCCGGCTGGTGCGCGAGTCGCCGCTCAACTCCGTGTGGAGGGCGCCGGGAACGTGCAGGCGCTCGATGTGCTGCGGGCGCTCCAGCGGGAGCCGGGCGCGCTGGACGCGTGTCTGACGGAGATCGGGCGGGCGCACGGCGCCGACCACCGGCTGGACCGCGCGGTGAAGGACCTGTTCACCGAACTCGCCGATCTGGAGGGGGCGGAGGGCCGGGCGCGGCGGCTGGCGGAGCGGCTGGCGCTGGTGCTCCAGGGCTCGCTGCTGGTGCGGCACGCGCCGCCACAGGTCGCCGACGCCTTCTGCGCCTCCCGGCTCGGCGGGGACCACGGCGGGACGTTCGGCACGCTGCCGGGGGGCCTGGATCTGGCGCCGGTGGTGGAGCGGGCGCGGCCGGTCTCCTGAAGGACCGGGAAGAGAAAGGGAGTTGACCGTCCGCTGGCCGGAAAGCGCTGGTGCCCGGCCGGGGGTGGTGCCGCGCCGACACGGCACCACCCCCGCCGTACGGGCTCGGTACGGCCCGTGCACGCCACGCGGGGCGTCCTGGTCAAGTCTCGGCCGGGATGCGAGGGTTCACCAGGGTTGCAGGGGGTTGCAACGTGGCGGCGCACATGCGCGGAGTCTGTGCCTCCGGCGTGCGCGGACCGGCAGTATGTGAGGGACAGCCGACCGGAAAGCGCCGCCCGGACGGCCGGAAAAGTGTGTACGCCCCCGTCTCCGGGAGGAGAATCCGTGATGAACCCGCCGATGAACGTGGCGCGCCTGGCCGCCGTGGACGCGGTGCGGGCGGCGCGGGTGCTGAGCGAGGTGCGCGAGGCCGCGCTCACCGGCCGGCGTGCGCCGCTCGCGCCGCGGCCGGTGATCGAGCAGTCCTGGGGGCGGATGCTGCGCAGCGGCGTCGATCCGGACCGCGACTTCAGATCCCGTCCGCTGCCCCCGGACGAGGTGCGCAGACGGCGCGAGGAGTCGCCGCTGCGGCATGTGCTGCCGGTGCTGCGCGAGGGGCTGCTGTCGGTCGCGGACGAAGCGCAGCACATCATGGTCGTCGCCGACGCGGACGGGCGGGTGCTGTGGCGCGAGGGGTCCCTGCCGGTGCTGCGCAAGGCGGACGGGCTGGGCTTCGAACTGGGCGCGGACTGGCGGGAGGACGTCGTCGGCACCAACGGGGTGGGCACCCCCGCGGTCGTACGGCGGCCGGTACAGGTGTTCGCCGCCGAGCACTTCGTACGGTCGCACACCTCGTGGACGTGCACGGGGGCGCCGATCACCGATCCCAGGGACGGCCGGCTGCTCGGGGTGGTGGACGTGAGCGGCCCGCTGGAGACCATGCATCCGGCGACCCTCTCCTGGGTGGACGCGGTGGCCAAGCTCGCCGAGGCGCGGCTGCGGGAGCTGCACCTGGGCTCGCTGGAGCGGCTGCGGGCGGTGGCGGCGCCGGTGCTGGCCCGGCTGGACGGGCGGGCGCTGGTGGTGGACCGGGACGGCTGGACGGCGGCCGTGACCGGGATGCCGTATCCGCGGCGGGTGACGCTGCCCAAGTCGCTGGTGCCGGGCCGCCGGTGGCTGCCCTCGCTCGGCTGGTGCGCGGCGGAACCGCTCGGCGAGGGCTGGCTGCTGCGGGCCGACGAGGAGCCGGGCACCGCGACCGCCTCCCGCGTCGTCCTGGACCTGTCCCGGCCCGAGCGCGCCACGGTGAGCGTGTCGGCGTCCACCCCCGCGGGCGCGTGGACGCGGGAACTGAGCCCGCGCCATGCCGAGTTGCTGTTCCTGCTGACCGAACACCCGGACGGTCGGGGGGCGGCGGAACTGGCCGGTGACCTCTTCGGAGACCCGTCACGTACGGTGACGGTGCGGGCGGAGATGTCGCGGATACGCCGCTATCTCGGGGGACTTCTCCAGCATCGGCCGTACCGCTTCTCGGACGCGGCGGATGTCGCGGTGGTGCTGCCGGAGAACCCCCGTGACCTGCTGCCCCGCTCCACGGCGACGGCGGTGGCGCGCCGCCGGACGGCCCCGCCGACGGAGTGTCCGGCGCCCGCGTGACAGCGGGGGCGCGGCACTTCCGGCGGGACTTCCGGGTATTTGCGGGGTCTTCGCCCTGCGCGGACCGTCACTGCCGTAGCATCCCCTACGGGCCCGACCGCGGCGTCAACGCAGGGACCGGCGGGCGCAGTTGACCCGCGCCGGCCGGGGGCCGGGGCGGCGGCGCGCGCCGGAGCGAAAGGGCCCTGAAGAGGGGACGACATGAAGCAACGCGGCAGACATCGCCGGCGCAGGCGGGGCGCGGCCCTGCGCGCCGTACTGACCGGGACCGCGCTGGCCCTGACCGCGGCCGCCACCCTGATCAGCACCTCCCAGGCACAGGTCACCGAGCGCCCCGGCGCGCTCCAGCCGCTCACCTCCCCGGCGGACACCGGCCTGCTGCGGCTGCGCGAGCACCTGGTGCCCGCCCGCACCCTGGACACGCTGGCCGCCTCGATGGGCCGCCCGGTCGGTGTGGACGCCGTGCTGGCGAGCGCGGACCGGGCCCTGCGCGAGGGCTCCGGCTGCACCGACACCGACCGCGCCTCCCTGCCCGTCGCGCCCGCCCCCGCCCGCGCCTACTGCTGGGACCCCGCCGACACCGGCGCCACGGGCTGGCGTCCGGCCTCGGTGACCGCCGCCGGGGACACCGGCGACGACGGGGTGCGGGGCGCCCACCAGGTCCTCCTCAGTGGCTGGACCCACACCACCCGCACCGGCCCGAGCGCGGAGCGCGGCCTGGCCCGTGTCGCCTTCGTGGACGCCGACGATCCGGACCGCCCCACCTACCGCTGGGTGCTGCTGGTGGTGCCCGAGGACGGCGGGCGCGACTACCGGGGCCTCGGTTCACGGGTCTCCTCCATGGTCTGGTACCGGGACAAGCTGCTGGTCACCGCCCGGCGGGGCAGCGCCGCGGCGCTCTACGTGTACGACCTCGACCGGATCCAGCGCGCCACGGTCGACGGGCCCGCGATCGGCCGGGTGCGCGGCGGCTGGTCCGCCGACGGGTACCGGTACGTGATGCCCGCGGTCGGCAGCTACAGCTTCACCGCGGGCGACTGCTCGGCCGGCGGGGCGCCCTGTCCCGGCGCGCTCTCCCTCGACGCGGGCACGGCACCGCCCAGCCTGGTCGCCGCGGAGTGGACCTCCCCCGGCGGCGACCGGCCCGCCCGGCTGTGGCGGTACGCGTTCAGCACCGACCCGCGCCGCGCGGGGCTGCTCGCCGCGGACGCCGGGGGCCGGGTGGACGCGGTGGAGGAGTACCGGACGAAGGTGACCGGGATCCGGGGCGTGCTGTCGTACCGGGAGGCCGGCGCCCCGCGCACGTCCTGGTATGTGGGACGGCTGCCCGGTTCGCAAGACGGGCACGGGGGGCTGTGGCGGCAGGACACCGAGGGCGCGAAGGCCGCGCAGTGCGGCGCGGACGCCACGCACCGCTGCTGGGCGCAGGCACCGGGCTCGCTGTCGTACAGGCGGGAGACCGGCGAGGTGTGGTCGCTGTCCGACCGGATGCTGTTCGCGGTGCCGCTGACGGAACTCGACCGGTCGCTGGGCTGACCCCCGGCCGCGCTCGCCCGCTCGCCCCCGGCCCGGCCTTGCGCGAACGTTCGCCGGTCCGGTCTGGTACGACCGTTCCCGGTCCGGTCTGGTACGACCGTTCCCGGTCCGGTCTCGTACGACCGTCCCCTGTCCGGCCTCGCGCGCGGGGGGCCGGTCGATCGACAGGGGCCGGGGCGGGATGATTCCCTGGCCCGCATGAGCAGCGTTCCCGTCACCACCTGGTACCTGGAGCAGACGTCCCCGGCCGATCTGCTGCCCGCCGCCGCGCCCGAGGGCGACGTGCGGATCGTACGGGCCGAGGTGCCGTCGCCCGAGTTCAACCGGTTCCTCTACACGGCCGTCGGCGGGGACATCCGCTGGACCGACCGGCTCGGCTGGCCGTACGCGCGCTGGCGTGAACTGCTGGAACGGCCCGGCGTGGAGACCTGGGTGGCGTACGACCGCGGCACCCCGGCCGGCTTCCTGGAGCTGGCGGCGCAGGACGAGGGCGCGGTGGAGATCCTCTACTTCGGGCTGCTCCCCGCCTTCCGCGGTCGCGGCATCGGCGGGCACCTGCTGGCGCGCGGCACCGCCCGCGCCTGGGACCTCGCCGAGCGCTGGCCGGGCCTGACGCCGACGAAGCGGGTGTGGGTGCATACCTGCGACAAGGACGGCGAGTTCGCCATGGCCAACTACCAGCGGCGCGGCTTCAAGCTGTACGACACCCACGTCGAGCTGGCGCCGGACGTGCCGAATCCGGGCCCCTGGCCGGGCGCGTACCCCGCCTGACCTGCCCCGACAAGCCGCCCCGCGGCACATGTGAGCGAAGCCACCCTTGTCCCGCCATCCGAGACAAGGGTGTCCACATGCCGGAAGAAGCTGGACTGTGTCCAGATCGCCGTGACACGCTGCCGTCATGCCTGGAACTGGAATTGCCTTGGTGAGTCGGCGGCACGTCGACCTCGGCCGCATGTCCAGCGCCATCTGTCCGGCGAGCTGACCCTTACAGCACCGCCGTCCCCCTGCCCCGGTCCGCACCCGGCCCCTGTCCGCGCACGGCCCCCACCCCTTGCCGTGGCGAGCACCTTTGTGCAGGTCAGAGCGCTTGTAGCGCCGCTTCTCCCTGTCCGTAGTCTGTCCGAAGGACGTAGCCACCATGGCCGCCACCCCACAGAACCCCGCCGCCTCAGCGCCCCGCCGCAAGGTGAGCCGTCACCGCGGTGAGGGCCAGTGGGCCCAGGGCCACTTCACGCCGCTCAACGGCAACGAGCAGTTCAAGAAGGACGACGACGGTCTCAACGTACGGACACGTATTGAGACGATCTACTCCCAGCGCGGCTTCGACTCCATCGACCCGAACGATCTGCGCGGCCGGATGCGCTGGTGGGGCCTGTACACCCAGCGCAAGCCGGGGATCGACGGCGGCAAGACCGCGATCCTGGAGCCGGAGGAGCTGGACGACGAGTACTTCATGCTGCGGGTGCGGATCGACGGCGGCCGGCTGACCACCCGGCAGCTGCGGGTGATCGGCGAGGTCTCCCAGGAGTTCGCGCGCGGCACCGCCGACATCACCGACCGGCAGAACATCCAGCTGCACTGGGTCCGCATCGAGGACGTGCCGGAGATCTGGCGGCGGCTCGAAGAGGTCGGCCTGTCCACCACCGAGGCATGCGGTGACACGCCCCGCGTGATCCTCGGCTCCCCGGTGGCCGGCATCGCCGAGGACGAGATCATCGACGGCACCCCCGCCATCGAGGAGATCCACCGGCGGGTCATCGGCAACCCCGCGTACTCGAACCTGCCGCGCAAGTTCAAGTCCGCGATCTCCGGCTCGCCGCTGCTCGACGTGGCGCACGAGATCAACGACATCGCGTTCGTCGGCGTCGAACACCCCGAGCACGGCCCCGGTTTCGACCTGTGGGTCGGCGGGGGGCTGTCCACCAACCCGAAGATCGGCGTCCGGCTGGGCGCCTGGGTGCCGCTGGCGGAGGTCGCCGACGTCCACGAGGGCGTCATCTCGATCTTCCGCGACTACGGCTACCGGCGGCTGCGCACCCGCGCCCGGCTGAAGTTCCTCGTCGCCGACTGGGGCGCGGAGAAGTTCCGGCAGGTCCTGGAGGACGAGTACCTGGGGCGCAAGCTGATCGACGGCCCGGCGCCCGCGCAGCCCGTGCAGCGCTGGCGCGACCACGTCGGGGTGCACCGGCAGCAAGACGGCCGCTTCTACGTCGGGTTCGCGCCGCGCGTCGGCCGGGTGGACGGCACCACGCTGGCCAAGATCGCCGAGGTGGCCGAGGCGCACGGCTCGGGACGGGTACGGACCACCGTCGAGCAGAAGATGATCGTGCTGGACGTCGAGCAGGACCAGGTCGAGTCGCTGTCCTCGGCCCTGGAGTCGCTCGGCCTCACCGTCTCCCCGTCCACCTTCCGGCGCGGCACCATGGCCTGCACCGGCATCGAGTTCTGCAAGCTCGCCATCGTGGAGACCAAGGCGCGCGGCAGCTCGCTGATCGACGAACTGGAGCGCCGGCTCCCCGAGTTCGACGAGCCGCTGACCATCAACCTCAACGGCTGCCCGAACGCCTGCGCCCGGATCCAGGTGGCCGACATCGGCCTCAAGGGCCAGCTGGTCCTGGACGCCGACGGCAACCAGGTCGAGGGCTACCAGGTGCACCTGGGCGGCGCGCTCGGCCTGGAGGCGGGCTTCGGCCGCAAGGTGCGGGGTCTGAAGGTCACCTCCGAGGAGCTTCCCGACTACATCGAGCGGGTGCTGCGGCGCTATCTCGCCGAGCGCGCGGACGGCGAGCGGTTCGCCGTCTGGGCGGCCCGCGCCGACGAGGAGGCCCTGTCGTGAGCGAGCGCGCGGCCCCCTTCTACTGCCCGTACTGCGGCGACGAGGACCTGCGGCCCAGCGAGCAGGGCCATGGTGCCTGGGAGTGCGGGGCGTGCAACCGGGCGTTCCAGCTGAAGTTCCTCGGACTGCTCGCGCAGGGCCTGCGCCGGGCCGACGACCAAGGGAGCGAGCCGACGTGACGAGCAGTCAGGACGTCCTTACCGACGACGAGTTGCGGGCCCTGGCCGAGCGGGCGGGGCGTGAGCTGGAGGACGCCCCCGCGCTGGAGATCCTGCGCTGGGCGGTGGACACCTTCGGCGCGGGGTTCTGCGTCACCTCCTCGATGGAGGACGCCGTGGTCGCCCATCTCGCCTCGCGGGTGCGTCCGGGCGTGGACGTGGTCTTCCTCGACACCGGCTACCACTTCCCGGAGACCATCGGCACACGGGACGCCGTGGCGGCGGTGATGGACGTCAACGTCCGCACCCTCACCCCGCGGCAGACGGTGGCCGAGCAGGACGCCGAGTACGGGCCGGCGCTGCACGACCGCGACCCCGACCTGTGCTGCGCCCTGCGCAAGGTGCGCCCCCTCCAGGAGGGCCTGGAGAACTACCGGGCGTGGGCGACCGGTCTGCGCCGCGACGAGTCCCCGACCCGCGCGAACACCCCGGTGGTCGGCTGGGACGGGAAGCGGCGCAAGGTCAAGGTCTCCCCCATCGCCCGCTGGACCCAGCACGACGTGGACGCCTACATCGCCGAACACGGCGTCCTCACCAACCCGTTGCTGATGGACGGCTACGCCTCCATCGGCTGCGCCCCCTGCACCCGCCGGGTGCTGGAGGGCGAGGACGTGCGCGCCGGACGCTGGGCGGGGCGCGCCAAGACCGAATGCGGGCTGCACGGATGACGGATCATCAATTCCGGTCGCGGTCCCGGCACATGACGCGAATACAGCCTCAGACTCAGGAGTACGACGTGACCACCGGAGCCACCGTCTGGCTCACGGGTCTGCCGAGCGCCGGCAAGACCACCATCGCCCATGAACTGGCGGGCCGGCTGCGCGCCGGGGGCCACCGGGTGGAGGTGCTCGACGGCGACGAGATCCGCGAGTTCATCTCCGCGGGCCTCGGCTTCTCCCGCGAGGACCGGCACACCAATGTGCAGCGCATCGGCTTCGTCGCCGAACTGCTGTCCCGCAACGGCGTGCTGACACTCGTACCGGTGATCGCGCCGTACGCGGACAGCCGGGACGCCGTACGCAAGCGGCACGAGGAGAACGCCACCCCGTACCTGGAGGTGCATGTGGCGACGCCCGTCGAGGTGTGCAGCGTCCGCGATGTGAAGGGCCTGTACGCCAAGCAGGCCGCGGGCGAGCTGACCGGGCTGACCGGGGTGGACGACCCCTACGAGGAGCCCGCCGCGCCCGAACTGCGCATCGAGTCGCAGCACCAGACCGTGCAGGAGTCCGCGGCCGCCGTGTCCGCCCTGCTCAGCGAGAAGGGACTGATATGACCACGCTCGCCGGGGTCCAGGGCGGTACGGACAGCCCGTACGCGCTGTCGCACCTGGACGCGCTGGAGTCCGAGGCCGTGCACATCTTCCGTGAGGTGGCGGGCGAGTTCGAGAACCCGGTGATCCTGTTCTCCGGGGGCAAGGACTCGATCGTCATGCTGCACCTCGCGCTGAAGGCGTTCGCGCCGGCGGCGGTGCCGTTCTCCCTGCTGCACGTGGACACCGGGCACAACTTCCCCGAGGTGCTGGAGTACCGGGACCGCGCGGTCGAGCGGCACGGGCTGCGCCTGCACGTGGCCTCGGTGCAGGACTACATCGACCGGGGGGTGCTCAAGGAGCGCCCGGACGGCACCCGCAACCCGCTCCAGACGCTGCCGCTGACGGAGAAGATCCAGTCGGAGCGGTTCGACGCGGTCTTCGGCGGCGGGCGCCGGGACGAGGAGAAGGCCCGCGCGAAGGAGCGGGTGTTCTCGCTGCGCGACGAGTTCTCCCAGTGGGACCCGCGCCGCCAGCGCCCCGAGCTGTGGAACCTGTACAACGGGCGGCACGCGCCCGGTGAGCACGTCCGGGTGTTCCCGCTGTCGAACTGGACCGAGCTGGACGTGTGGCAGTACATCGCCCGCGAGGGCATCGCGCTGCCGCAGATCTACTTCGCGCACGAGCGCGAGGTGTTCCGGCGGGCCGGGATGTGGCTGACGGCCGGTGAGTGGGGCGGCCCGCGCGCGGACGAGCCGGTGGAGAAGCGCCGGGTGCGCTACCGCACGGTCGGCGACATGTCCTGCACCGGCGCCGTCGACTCCGACGCGACGACCCTGGACGCCGTGATCGCCGAGATCGCCGCGTCCCGGCTCACCGAGCGGGGCGCGACCCGCGCCGACGACAAGCTGTCCGAGGCCGCGATGGAAGACCGCAAGCGCGAGGGGTACTTCTAGCCATGAGCACTGTCACGACCGAGGCGCTGCCGGCCACCACGCTGCTCCGCTTCGCCACCGCTGGTTCCGTCGACGACGGCAAGTCCACCCTCGTCGGGCGGCTGCTGCACGACTCCAAGTCGGTGCTCGCCGACCAACTGGAGGCCGTGGAGCGGGCGTCGGCGAGCCGCGGCCAGGACGGACCGGACCTCGCCCTGCTCACCGACGGGCTGCGCGCCGAGCGGGAACAGGGCATCACCATCGACGTGGCCTACCGCTACTTCGCCACCCCCCGGCGGCGGTTCATCCTCGCCGACACCCCCGGCCATGTGCAGTACACCCGCAACATGGTCACCGGCGCCTCCACCGCCGAGCTGACGGTGATCCTGGTCGACGCCCGCAACGGGGTGGTCGAGCAGACCCGCAGGCACGCCGCGATCGCCGCGCTGCTGCGCGTCCCGCATGTGGTCCTCGCCGTCAACAAGATGGACCTGGTCGGCTACCGGGAGCCCGTCTTCGCGGCGATCGCCGAGGAATTCTCCGCCTACGCCACCGAGTTGGGCGTCCCGGAGGTCACCGCCATCCCGATCTCCGCGCTCGCCGGGGACAACGTGGTGGAGCCGTCCGCGCACATGGACTGGTACGGCGGCCCCACCGTCCTGGAGCACCTGGAGACCGTCCCGGTCAGCCACGACCTGGCGCACTGCCACGCCCGGCTGCCCGTGCAGTACGTGATCCGCCCGCAGAGCGCCGAGCACCCCGACTACCGGGGGTACGCGGGCCAGATCGCCGCGGGCAGCTTCCGGGTCGGCGAGCAGGTCACCGTCCTGCCGTCCGGGCGGACCACGACGATCTCCGGCATCGATCTGCTGGGCGAGCCGGTCGAGGTCGCCTGGACCGCCCAGTCGGTGACCCTGCTGCTGGCGGACGACCTCGACGTCTCGCGCGGCGACCTGATCGTGCCGGCCAAGGACGCGCCACCGACCACGCAGGACGTGGAGGCGACGGTGTGCCATGTCGCCGACCAGCCGCTGGCCGTCGGCCACCGGGTGCTGCTCAAGCACGGCACCCGCACCGTCAAGGCGATCGTCAAGGACATCCCGTCCCGGCTCACCCTGGACGACCTGTCCCTGCACCCGCACCCCGGCCGGCTCGCCGCCAACGACATCGGCCGGGTGAAGATCCGTACCGCCGAACCGCTGCCCGTCGACGCCTACGCCGACTCGCGCCGCACCGGCTCCTTCATCCTGATCGACCCCGCCGACGGCACCACCCTGACCGCGGGCATGGTCGGCGAGTCCTTCGCCGCACCGGAGCCCGTCAAGGACGCGGCCGACGACGAGGGCTGGGACTTCTGAGCATGAACTCCCCCGATTTCTACTCCACGTTCGCGAAGGAGGGCGGCCGGGTCGGCAGCGGCGCCCTCGGCAGCGGGCAGGGCGGGGTCGCGCGATGTGTGCGCTGACGTACGCGCACCGCTCGCGCGCCCTCACCCCCCACCCCCGTAGACGAAGACCTGCCGACCTCCCGGCCACGACCTGAGAGACCGTGACCCGCCGGGCCAACGAGAGGAACACCTCCCGTGCCTGCCCTCAACTCCCCGTTCCTGCGCCGCTCGATAGCCGCGCTCGCCGCACTGCCCCTGCTCACGCTCGCCGCGTGCGGCTACGGCTCCGACGCCAAGAGCGACGACACCGCCAAGGTCGCCGCCGGGGCGAAGAAGATCGACGGTCTCGGCTCCGTCAAGATCGGCTACTTCCCGAACCTGACCCACGGCACCGCCCTGGTCGGCCGGGAACAGGGCCTGTTCCAGAAGGAACTGGGCGCCACCAAGGCCGAGTACGCCACCTTCAACGCCGGGCCCTCCGAGATCGAGGCGCTGAACTCCGGCTCCATCGACATCGGCTGGATCGGCCCGTCCCCGGCGATCAACGGCTACACCAAGTCCGACGGCAAGTCCCTGAAGATCATCGGCGGTTCGGCCTCCGGCGGGGTGAAGCTGGTCGTCAACCCGAAGAAGATCACGTCCCTGAAGGACGTCAAGGGCAAGAAGATCGCCACCCCGCAGCTCGGCAACACGCAGGACGTGGCGTTCCTCAACTGGGCCGCGGAGCAGGGCTGGAAGGTCGATCCGCAGAGCGGCAAGGGCGATGTCACGGTCGTCCGCAGCGACAACAAGGTGACCCCGGACGCCTTCAAGTCCGGCTCCATCGACGGCGCCTGGGTGCCGGAGCCGACCGCGTCCAAGCTGGTCGCCGAGGGCGGCAAGGTGCTCCTGGACGAGTCCTCGCTGTGGCCGGGGCACAAGTTCGTGATCACCAACATCATCGTGCGCCAGGCGTTCCTCAAGGAGCACCCGAAGGCGGTCGAGGCGGTCCTGAAGGCGTCCGTCGAGGCCAACAAGTGGATCAACGCCAACCCGGAGCAGGCGAAGCAGGCCGCGAACAAGCAGCTCGCCGACGACTCCGGCAAGGCGCTGCCGGCCGATGTGCTCGACCCGGCGTGGAAGTCCGTCCAGTTCACCGACGACCCGCTGGCCGCCACCCTCGACACCGAGTCGGCGCACGCGGTCAAGGCCGGCCTGCTGAAGAAGCCGGACCTCAAGGGGATCTACGACCTGACGATCCTCAACAAGGTGCTCAGGGCCGAGGGCGAGAGCCCGGTCGACGCCGCCGGCCTCGGCACCAGCTGACGGCCGCCCGAAGACGTCCCAGGAGGTGACGACCATGGCCACGACCCTCGCCAAGGCCGCGCGGTCGGTGGAGTACGCCGCACGCCTTGAGCATGTCTCGAAGTCCTTCGCCACGCCGGGCGGCTCCCAGCTCGTCCTGGACGGCATCAGCCTCGATGTCGCGCCCGGCGAGTTCGTCACCCTCCTGGGCGCCTCGGGCTGCGGAAAGTCCACGCTGCTCAACCTGGTGGCGGGCCTGGACCAGCCCACCGCCGGCACCATCCGCACCGACGGCCGCCCCGCGCTGATGTTCCAGGAACACGCCCTGTTCCCCTGGCTGACCGCCGGGAAGAACATCGAACTCGCCCTGAAACTGCGGGGAGTTTCCCGCCCCGAGCGACGCGGCAAGGCCGAGGAACTTCTCGAACTGGTCCGTCTCCAGGGCGCGTACGGCAAGCGGGTGCACGAACTGTCGGGCGGCATGCGGCAGCGGGTCGCGATGGCCCGCGCGCTCGCCCAGGAGAGCCGGCTGCTGCTGATGGACGAGCCGTTCGCGGCCCTGGACGCCATCACACGGGACGTGCTGCACGACGAGCTGACCCGGATCTGGTCGGAGACCGGCCTGTCCGTGCTGTTCGTCACCCACAACGTGCGCGAGGCCGTGCGCCTCGCGCAGCGGGTCGTGCTGCTGTCCTCCCGGCCGGGCCGGGTGGCCCGCGCGTGGGAGGTCGGCATCCCGCAGCCGCGCCGCATCGAGGACGCGCCCGTGGCGGAACTGTCCCTGGAGATCACCGAAGTACTGCGTGGGGAGATCCGCCGCCATGGCCAGCACTGACACGACCACCACCGAAGCCCCGGCCACGGGCAGCGTGGAGGCCGGCCTCGACGCGCTGGAGACCACGCAGCCGGGCCGGCCCCCCTTCCGCCGTACCCTGATCGACAAGATCCTGCCGCCGCTCGCCGCGATCGTCGTCGTCCTCGCGGTGTGGCAGGGCCTGATCACGCTGAAGATCGTGGACGACCCGACCAAGCTGCCCACGCCGGGCGCGGTCTTCGCCGCCTTCCGCGACGACTGGCTCCAGGGCAAGCTGCTCGGCTACATCTGGACCTCCGTCTCGCGCGGTCTGCTCGGCTTCTGTCTCGCCCTGGTGATCGGCACCCCGCTGGGGCTGCTGGTGGCGCGGGTGAAGTTCGTGCGCGCGGCCATCGGGCCGATCCTGTCCGGCCTCCAGTCGCTGCCGTCGGTCGCCTGGGTGCCCCCGGCCGTGATCTGGCTGGGCCTGGACAACTCCATGATGTACACGGTGATCCTGCTCGGCGCGGTGCCGTCCATCGCCAACGGGCTGGTGTCCGGGGTGGACCAGGTGCCCCCGCTGTTCCTGCGCGCGGGCCGCACGCTCGGCGCCACCGGCGTCAAGGGCACCTGGCACATCACCCTGCCGGCCGCGCTGCCCGGCTATGTGGCCGGCATGAAGCAGGGCTGGGCCTTCTCCTGGCGTTCCCTGATGGCCGCCGAGATCATCGCCAACTTCCCCGACCTGGGCACCGGTCTCGGCCAGCTCCTGGAGAACGCGCGCACCGCCAGCGACATGGCGATGGTGTTCGAGGCCATCCTGCTGATCCTGTTCGTCGGCATCGCCATCGACCTGCTGATCTTCAGCCCGCTGGAGCGGTGGGTGCTGCGCAGCCGCGGCCTGCTGGTGAAAGGCTGATCCGTATGGCAGCGCCCGTGCTCCTCGTCATCGCCCACGGCAGCCGCGATCCGCGGCACGCCGCCACCGTGCACGACCTGGTGGAGCGGGTGCGCGCGCAGCGCCCCCAACTGCGCGTGGAGACCGGCTTCCTCGACTTCAACGTGCCGTCCGTACAAGGGGTGTTGGAGTCGCTGGCGGCGGAGGGCGTGGGGGACGTGGTGGCGCTGCCGCTGCTGCTCACCCGCGCCTTCCACGCGAAGGCCGACATCCCGGCGGTGCTGCGGGCGGCCCCGGCGCGGCTGCGGATCCGGCAGGCCGCGGTGCTCGGCCCGTCGCCGCTGCTGCTCAGGGCGCTGGAGCGACGGCTGTACGAGGCCGGGCTCGGCCCCGCCGACAAGTCCTCGACCGGGGTCGTGCTGGCCTCGGCGGGGTCCAGTGACCCGGAGGCGAGCGCGGTGATCGCCGACATCGCGCGGGAGTGGTGGGGCACCGGTTGGTGCGCCGTGCGGCCCGCGTTCGCCTCCGCCCGGCTGCCGCGCACCGAGGACGCCGTACGGGAGCTGCGCGCGCTCGGCTGCGCGCGGGTCGCCGTGGCGCCGTACGTCCTCGCCCCCGGCTTCCTGCCGGACCGTATCGCGCGCGGCGCGGCCGGGGCGGACGTGCTCGCCGAGGTGCTGGGGCCCGCGCCGGAGGTGGCGCGGCTGCTGCTGCGCCGGTACGACGCCGCGTGCCGCCCGGCGCTCCAGGTGCTCGGCGCCTGACGGCCGCCCGGACGCGGCCGGGTGTCACAGCCCGAGGGCCTGCACCAGCTGCCGGGTGTAGGCGAGGCTGACGGTGCCGGCCGACGCCCCGATGCAGATGTCGTCCAGGGCGGAGCGGATGCGGCCGCGGTTGGGTGGCAGTCCGTCGTCGGCGGACTCCGCGAACGCGGCCTCGATGATCTGGCCCTGCCGGATCAGTCCGGGGCACTCCCGGCGCAGCGCCTCGGTGAGCCGGGCGGAGACCTCGATCAGGGCCTCCAGCGGCGGGGTGCCGTGGGTCAGGTCGAGTCGCAGGAACTCACCGTACTGTCCGGGTCCGTTGTGGTGTCCGTAGTCATAGGTGCTCATGTCCAGTCCTCGTTCGTGGATCGGAGGTAGGCCGAAAATCGCCACTTCCGCGGCTGGCCGGGGGTCGGTCGACGGCCCCGGACTCGGGAGCGGAACGGCGCGCACGCGCTCCGGCGCGGGAATGGGCGGTGCCGTTCCGGCCGTCCGGCGTGCTTCACCCTAGGGACAACGGCATGGACTTGTCGCGTTGTTCGCCGAGCCGTCCCCTTACGGGTGAGGCCCGTGGTAAAAGGCCGGCGCGGTCCGGCGTTCCCCTGTGACGTCGGACCGCGGCGGCACTCCGTTCTGCGTTCCGGACGAGCGGGGTGTCACAGGGGAAGGCCAAGTCGGCGCGGTGCGGGGGCGGTTATCGGCCACACCGGCGGGGGGTGGTTCGAACTCCGCTTCAGGGCAAGTGGAGTTCGGCGCGCGGGGCCGTTCCCCCCCCCCGTGCGCCGGGCGTGGTTCAGGCCGACGCCCGCTGGGCCTCGTCGGCCATCCGGATCAGGTCGGCGAGCGGCAGGGAGCCGGCCGCCCGGCGCTCGCGGGCGAAGGTGCCGGCGAGGCGCTGGAGGAGTTCGTTCAGGGGTGTGGGAACTCCGTGCAGCCGGCCGAGGAGGACGATCTCGCCGTTGAGGTAGTCCGCCTCGATGCTGCCGGTGGAGCGCGCCAGGGACTGCCAGGAGGAGCCGCCGCCGCGCGGGGCGCCGGCCAGCGGCACCAGGGTCACCTTGTCGCCGCGCACCGCGCGCTGTTCCGCGGCGCTCGCGTGGGCGATCCCGGCGGCGGCCAGCACCGCCTCGCCCTCGGCCCGCACCCTCGCGCACAGCTCCTCGGCGTCCGCGCCCTGGACGGGACCGCTCAGGGCCTCCTGCGCGCTGGCGGGGTTGCCGAGCAGCTTGGCGTACTGCCAGCGGGCCACGTCCGGCACGACCGGCGCCTCGAAGCGGGCGGCCGCGAGGTCGGCGGCGATCCGCCGGGCGGTGTCGTCGGTGCCGCCCTCGGCGCGGCCCAGGTGGAGGATGCCGGTGAGCGGGGTGCCCGCGGCGGAGACGACGCCGGGCTCCACGAAGCCGGCGGGCAGCCAGACGCAGACGCCGTACACCCGGCGGAAGCGGCGCAGCGCCATCCGGGGGCTCTCCACGCCGTTCTGGAGGCACAGCAGCGGCAGCCGTTCGCCGGCGGTGCCGCCGCCGGCCACCGGGGCGCCCGCCCAGGCGTCCAGGGCGGCGGCGGTGTCCTGGGTCTTCACGGCGAGCAGCAGGACGTCGTCGGCGCGCAGCTCGCCGAGCGGTTCCGGCCCCGCGACGGCCGGCAGCCGGAGGGTCAACTCGCCTTCCGGGACGCGCAGTCGCAGCCCGTGCTCGGCCAGTGCCGCCAGATGTCCGCCGCGGGCGACGAGGACGACCTCGCGTCCGGCCTGGGCCAGCCGTCCGCCGACGGCACCGCCGACCGCTCCCGCCCCGATCACGATGTAGCGCATGATCCCGATCCCATCACACCGCGCTCACGCCGGGGAGGCGGTCAGCTCGGCGAGTTTCACCACGGTGTTCCAGTTCCGGCTGGTCGCGATCAGGCCCTTGGCGGTCCGCGGGCGGCTCAGCGCCTCGGCGAGCTTGGAGCGGCCGAGGCCGTCGGGGGCGTACAGGTACAGGCAGCGGTCCCCGAGGCGGAACTCTTCGGGAAGATGGGCGACTTGGTCAATGTGCGCGTAGCGGTCGGCGGTGACGGGAGCCGAGAAGTAGGTGACGTGCAGTTGCCTGGCCGCCAGTTCGGCGGCCGGGAAGGGGCAGGCGCGGACCACCCCGGCGAGATAGGCGTGGTCGCGCACGAGCACGTCCACCGCGAAGCCGAAGCGCTCCTCGATCGCCCGGCCCAACTCCGCGGCCAGGGAATCCTCGTCGCCCCGGCCGGTGGTGAACACGGCCTGGCCGCTCTGGAGATGGGTGCGCACGCCGGTGTGGCCGAGGGCGGCGAGCAGGGCGCGCAGGTCGGCCATCGGGAGCTTCCGGTTGCCGCCGACGTTGATCCCGCGCAACAGCGCCGCATAGGTCGTCACGGCATCAGTTTAGAGGGGCCGTCGTGCCCCGTGGGGGCGGGCACGACGGCCGGGGCCCGGCCCCGTGGGGGCGGGCTGCGCGAAACAATGCCGGTTCGGCGGGGGCCGGATCAACCTCTGAACACAGCTGTGACTTGTTCAACAAGCTTTCGTAATCACAAAGTGGATCTCTGACGGCGGAACGGACATCCCATGACGCCCGGCCCGGCCGGCGCCGGCCGGATGGGAGACTGACCGGGGGGAACGGCGGCTGCCGGGTCCCCGGACGACGGCTCGGCGAAGACGGCGGCACGGAGGCACCACGATGGACGAGGCACGGGCGCGGCGGGTACTGGCCACGGCGGGGCTGCCCGCGGTGCCGACCGGGGACGCGAGGCTGCTGGCACTCGGCGAGAACGCGGTGTTCGCCGCCGGTGACCTGGTCGTCAAGGTGGGGCGGGACGCGGAGCTGCTGGAGCGGGCCCGGCGGGAGCTGGCCATCGCCGACTGGCTCGCCTCGGCGGGTGTGCCGGCGGTGCGGGCGGCCGAGCCGGAGCCGCTGCTGGTGGAGGGCCATCCGGTGACGGTGTGGCACCGGCTGCCGGACGCCGTACGGCCCGCCGAGCCGCGCGACCTGGCCGGGCTGCTGCGCCTGGTGCACGCCCTGCCAGCGCCCCCGTTCGCGCTGCCCCGGCGTGAACTCCTTGGCGGGGTGGAGCGCTGGCTGCGGCTCGCGGGCGCGGCGATCGACCCCGAGGACGCGGCCTATCTGCGGGCGCGCCGGGACGGCTTCGCGGCGGCCGCGGCCGCGCTGACGCCCCAGCTGACGCCGGGTCCCATCCACGGTGACGCGCTGCCCCGCAACGTCCACATCGGGTCCGAGGGCCCGGTCCTGGTGGACCTGGAGACCTTCTCCGCCGATCTGCGCGAGCACGACCTGGTGGTGATGGCCCTCTCCCGCGACCGCTACGGGCTGCCCGCCGCGTCCTACGACGCCTTCACCGAGACCTACGGCTGGGACGTGCGCGCGTGGGAGGGCTGCTCGGTGCTGCGCGGGGCCCGCGAGACGGCAAGCTGCGCCTGGGTCGCCCAGCACGCGCCGGGCAATCCCAAGGCCCTGGCCGAGTTCCGCCGCCGGGTGGCGTCGCTGCGGGACGGGGACGAGTCGGTGCGCTGGTACCCCTTCTGACCCCTCCGGGTCCGGGTCCCTCCGCTCCGGCCCTTGCGATCCGCCGCCCCCTTGGAGGGGACCCTCCTCACACCCGCCTCGGCCTCACACCGCCTCGGTTGTCAGCTCCCGCAGCGGCCACAGCCCGTCCACCACCGCCGCCCCGTCCCCCTTGCGGCGCAGGAAGGCCTGGAAGTCGGCCGCCCATTCGGCATACCACTCGATCTGCCGGCGGTGCAGTTCGGCCGGGCCGAGGGCGGCGATCTTCGGGTGCCGGACGGCTATCGCGGCGGCCAGCCGGGCCGCGGCGAGGGCGTCGGCGGACGCGTTGTGCGCGGCGTCCAGGACGATGCCGTACTCGGCGCAGACCGCTTCCAGGTTCCGCTTGCCGCGGCGGTAGCGGTCCGCCCAGCGGTCGATGGTGTACGGGTCGATCACCGGTGCCGGGGCGAAGCCGCCGAGGCGGTCGGCGAGGGAGGGCAGCCGGTGCCGGCGCAGTTCGGCGGAGAGCAGGGTGAGGTCGAACGCCGCGTTGTAGGCGACGACCGGGACGCCCGCCTGCCAGTACGACACCAGTGCCCCGGCGATGGCGTCGGCCACCCGGTCGGCGGGTTCGCCCTCGGCGGTCGCCCGCTCGCCGCTGATCCCGTGCACGGCGACCGCGTCGGCCGGGATCTCGACACCCGGATCGGCCAGCCACTCCCGGTGGCCCAGCGGCTCACCGGCCCTGACCTCTATCACCGCGCCGGTGACGATGCGCGCCTCGCGCGGATCCGTGCCGGTCGTCTCCAGGTCGAAGCCGACCAGCAGCTCCTGGTGCCAGCCCATGGGCGGTCCCCCTTCGTGATGGTGCGTTCCCCCAGTGGTCATAACCCTCGCACGGGGCACTGACAATCGAAGGACCGCGTTCCGCTTCGCGCCGGAGCCAGGGGGGCACTTCAGGACACAGGGCGCGAATCCGCCCAGGCCAGCTCGAATTCCTCGCGGTATGTCGGGAACAGTCCGGCTTCGCCCGTGTCGTCCGAGGTGACCAGCCGGCTGCCGTTGCGCAGCACCAGGACCGGCGACTCCATCCCCCGCGCCCCGCGCAGATAGGACTGCACCACGGCGACGCCGTCGGTGCCGTCGCCGTCCACCAGGTAGGCGCTGAAGCGCGGTGTCTCGTCGTACACCTGGATCTCGAAGGCGCCCGGATCGCGCAGCCGGGAGCGCACCCGGCGCATGTGCAGGATGTTCATCTCGACGGAGCGGCTCAGTTCGCCCCGTTTCATCCCGAGTTCGCGCTCGCGGCGCTTGACCGAGCTGGAGGCGGGGTTGAGGAACAGCAGCCGGACCCGGCAGCCGGACTCGGCGAGCCGGACCAGGCGCCGCCCGGAGAAGTTCTGCACCAGCAGGTTGAGGCCGATGCCGATGGCGTCCAGGCGGCGGGCGCCGCCGAAGATGTCCTCGGCCGGGAACTGCCGCATCAGCCGCACCCGGTCGGGGTGCACGGCGACCACGTCGGCGTACCGGTCGCCGACCAGGTCCTCGACCGCGTCGACGGGCAGCCGGCGCGCGGAGGGCACGTCGCCGCCCGCGCCGAGCATCTCCAGGAGCCGGGCCGAGGCGCGCTCCGCCTGGCCGAGCACCGCCTCGGACAGGGCGCGGTTGCGGGAGACGACGTTGCGGGTCACCTCCAGCTCGTCCAGGGCGAGTTCGAGGTCGCGGCGCTCGTCGAAGTACGGCTCGAAGCAGGGCCAGTGCTGCACCATCAGCTCGCGCAGCTGGGGCAAGGTGAGGAAACTGAGCACGTTGTCGTCGGCCGGGTCGAGCAAGTAGCCCTTGCGGCGGCTGACTTCGCGCACCGCGACCGCGCGCTGCACCCACTCCTGCCCGGCCGGTCCGGCCGCGGCGACCACCCATTCGTCGCCGTGCACGGGCTCGTAGACGGGCCGCAGGACGGCGGCGACGACCGAACGCAGCCGCTGCTCCACGAGGTTCAGCCAGATGTAGGCCCGGCCGGCCCGCTGGGCGCGGGTGCGCACCTCGTGCCAGGCGTCGGCGCCCCAGTCCAGCTCCGGGCCGATGGATCCCGCGTCCATCGGCCGTGCCAGGGACACCGCGCCGGGCGGGACGTCCGCGGAGTCTCCCTCGTGACCCTCGCCACCAGGGGGCAGCTCCAGCCCTCCCGAGCCCACCCGTGCACCGCCTTCCGCCACCGGGGCCTTTCCCGTCTCAACGATCAAGGAAGGGTACTCCGGGAGCGCCGCGCGGTGCAGCCGGATGGACAGGTCGGTTCCCCGGCTGCTTCGCTCAACTGCTTGGCGTTTCCGGGCCGTTTGGCACCGCCCGGACGCCGGGAGTGAGCGGTTTCATAACCGGGGGTACCCGGCCGGGCCCGTTCCTGCTTTCGGGGAGACTTCGTGCCGTCGCGCGAACCGTCCCCCGCGCGCGCCGCTCACCTGGGAGAGTCGTCACCATGCAGGTCTGGCCTGGAGAGGCGTATCCGCTCGGCGCCACGTACGACGGCGCCGGTACCAACTTCGCGGTGTTCACGGAAGCCGCGGACCGAGTGGAGCTGTGTCTGCTGCACGACGACGGCTCGGAGACGGCGGTGGAACTGCGCGAGAGTGACGCGTTCGTCCGGCACGCGTACGTGCCGGGGGTGATGCCGGGACAGCGCTACGGGTTCCGGGTGCACGGCCCCTACGACCCCGGCCGCGGGCTGCGCTGCAACGCGGCGAAGCTGCTGCTCGACCCGTACGCGAAGGCGGTCGGCGGCGCCGTGCGGTGGGGCGAGGAGGTGTACGGCTACCACTTCGACGCGCCCGAGCGGCGCAACGACCTGGACTCGGCGCCGCACACCATGACCTCGGTGGTGATCAACCCGTACTTCGACTGGGGCGACGACCGCCCGCCGCGCACCGAGTACCACCACACGGTGATCTACGAGGCCCATGTCAAGGGCCTGACCATGCGGCATCCGGGTC
The DNA here is from genome assembly GCF_056435325.1 of Streptomyces sp. NPDC043952. NCBI lineage: Bacteria > Bacillati > Actinomycetota > Actinomycetes > Kitasatosporales > Streptomycetaceae > Streptomyces > Streptomyces sp. NPDC043952. Next base: position 151,665 of record NZ_JBWKES010000005.1, on the reverse strand, counting down.
TTCCGGAGGAGCTGCGCGGCACGTACGCGGGGCTCGCCCACCCGGCGGTCATCGACCACCTGACCCGGCTCGGCGTGACCGCGCTGGAGCTGATGCCCGTACACCAGTTCGTCAACGACCACCGGCTGGTGGACCTGGGCCTGAGCAACTACTGGGGCTACAACACCATCGGCTTCTTCGCCCCGCACAACGCGTACGCCTCCTGGGGCGACCGGGGCCAGCAGGTGCTGGAATTCAAGTCGGCGGTCCGGGCGCTGCACGAGGCCGGGATCGAGGTCATCCTGGACGTCGTCTACAACCACACCGCCGAGGGCAACCACCTGGGCCCGACGCTCTCCTTCAAGGGCATCGACAACCCGTCGTACTACCGGCTCGCGGACGATCCCCGCTACTACATGGACACCACCGGCACCGGCAACTCGCTGCTGATGCGGTCCCCGCACGTGCTCCAGATGATCATGGACTCGCTGCGCTACTGGGTCACCGAGATGCATGTCGACGGCTTCCGCTTCGACCTCGCGGCCACGCTGGCCCGGCAGTTCCACGAGGTGGACCGGCTGTCCTCGTTCTTCGACCTGGTGCAGCAGGACCCGGTGGTCTCCCAGGTGAAGCTGATCGCCGAGCCCTGGGACGTGGGCGAGGGCGGCTACCAGGTGGGCAACTTCCCGCCGCTGTGGACCGAGTGGAACGGCAAGTACCGCGACACCGTACGGGACCTGTGGCGGGGCGAGCCGCGCGCGCTCGCGGAGTTCGCCTCCCGGCTGACCGGCTCCTCCGACCTCTACCAGGACGACGGCCGCCGCCCGCTGGCCTCCATCAACTTCGTCACCTGCCACGACGGTTTCACGCTGCGCGACCTGGTGTCGTACGACGAGAAGCACAACGAGGCCAACGGGGAGGGCAATCGGGACGGCGAGAGCCACAACCGGTCCTGGAACTGCGGGGTGGAGGGCGAGACCGACGACCCCGGAGTGCTCGCGCTGCGTGATCGCCAGATGCGCAACTTCGTCGCCACGCTGATGCTGTCGCAGGGCGTGCCGATGATCAGTCACGGCGACGAGTTCGCCCGCACCCAGGGCGGCAACAACAACGCCTACTGCCAGGACAACGAGATCTCCTGGCTGCACTGGCCCGAGGACCCCGAGGGCCCCGAGGACGGCGGGCAGCTGCTGGAGTTCGTGCGCACGATGGTGTGGCTGCGCCGCGACCACCCGGTGCTGCGCCGCCGCCGCTTCTTCCACGGCCGCCCGGTGGAGGGCAGCCACGGCGAGCTGTCCGACATCGCCTGGTTCACCCCGGAGGGGGCGGAGATGACCCGGCGGGACTGGGACGCGGCGCGGGTGTCCGCGCTGACCGTGTTCCTCAACGGCAACGCCATCTCCGAGCCGGGCCCGCGCGGGGAGCGGATCACCGACGACTCCTTCCTGCTGATGTTCAACGCCTCCCCGGAGGCTCTCGGTTTCCGGGTGCCGGTGAACCATGGCCGGCAGTGGCAGGTGGTGGTCGACACGGCCCGCGCGGAGGGGGTGCCGCCGGGTTCGGGGGCGAAGGCGGGGGCGGGCGACCGGCTCACCCTTGAGGGCCGCAGCCTCCTGGTCCTGCGCCGGCCGGAGTAGGAGCACGCGGAGCGCCGTCCTGCGGGGGACGGCGCGGCACGGCGTGCGGCGCCGTAGGCCGTGTGGGTGAGCGCGAATGAGCCGCCTCGCCCACCGGCACCGCCTCGGGTGACACGAAACGCGGCGGGGCGGGTACGTAGGTCCCCATGACCTCTGCCCGACCCGGACCGGGGGTGCCCACGGCCACCTACCGGCTTCAGCTCCAGCCCGCCTTCCCGTTCGCGGCCGCCGCGGCGGCCGTCCCGTACCTGGCCTCGCTCGGCGTCTCCCATCTGCACCTGTCCCCCGTCCTGGAGGCCGTGCCCGGCTCCACCCACGGCTACGACGTGGTGGACCACGGCCGCGTCCGCGCGGAGCTGGGCGGCGAGGAGGGGCTGCGCGCGCTGTCCCGGACCGCCCGCGAGCACGGCCTCGGCCTGGTCCTGGACATCGTGCCGAACCACATGGCGATGGCGCCCGCGCACAACCGCGCCCTGTGGGAGGTGCTGCGCGAGGGCCCCGAGTCGCCGTACGCGCGCTGGTTCGACATCGACTGGGACGCCGGGGGCGGCCGGGTGCTGCTGCCCGTCCTCGGCGCCCCGCTCGGCGCCGAGCTGGAGCACCTGCGGATCGAGGGCGACACGCTCCGCGTGCACGACCACGTCCTGCCGCTGCGCGCGGGCACCGAGCGGCTGCCGCTGCCCGAGCTGCTGGACGCCCAGTGGTACCGCCCGGTGTGGTGGCGGCTGGCCCGGACCGAGCTGAACTACCGGCGGTTCTTCAGCATCTCGGAGCTGATCGGGGTGCGGGTGGAGGACCCCGAGGTGTTCGACGCCACCCACGCCAAGATCCTCCAGCTGCTGGACGAGGGCGTGGCCGACGGGCTGCGCGTCGACCATCCCGACGGGCTCGCCGACCCCGACGGCTATCTCGCCCGGCTGCACGAGGCGAGCGGCGGCCGCTGGACCGTGGTCGAGAAGATCCTCGCCGACGACGAGCGCCTGCCCCCCTCCTGGCCGGTCGCGGGCACCACCGGCTACGACGCCCTGCGCCGGGTGGACGGCCTGTTCACGGACCCGGACGGAGCCGCCGAACTCCTCACCGAGTACCGGAGGTTCGCGGCCCCGCAGGCGGACCGGGGCGGGTTCTGGGACGCCACGGCGCGCCGGGCCGCCTACAAGGTGCTCACGCACGAGCTGGCCACCGAGACCGAGCGGCTCACGCGGGTCGCGGCGCGGCTGTGCGCGACCTCGCCGGACCTGGCGCTGCGCGACCGGGCCCCCTGGGCGCTGCGCACGGCCCTGGAGGAACTCCTGGTCCGGATGCGGGTCTACCGGCCGTACGCCTCCGGGGACGCGGCCGCCGTGATCACCGAGGAGGCCGCCGAGGAGGCCCGGCTCGCCTTCGTGGTCCGGGAGGAGGCGGAGGCGGTCGACCTGGTGCGGCACCTGCTCGTCGAGGCGCCCGGCGACCCGGCCGCGCCGGACCACGCCGACCGGCTGGAGCTGCGCACCCGGTTCGCGCAGACGGCCTCGGCGCTGCGGGCCAAGTCCGTGGAGGACACAGCGTTCTACCGCTATGTGCCGCTGCTGTCGGCGAACGAGGTGGGCGGCGATCCGGGCCGGCCGGGGATCTCCCCGCGCGAGTTCCACACGTACTGCGCCCGTGTGCAGAGCGAGTGGCCGCTCACCGGTACGGCCGTCACCACACACGACACCAAGCGCAGCGCCGATGTCCGCGCGGCCCTCGCCGTGCTCACCGAATGCCCCGGCCGCTGGGCGGAGTTGGTGGCCGGGGTGACCCGGCCCGAGGAGGGCACGCCGGACGGGCAACTGGTGTGGGCGGCCTGGCAGACGGTGTTCGGGCTCGGCCCGGCAGGGGAGGAGCGGGTGCGGGAGTACCTGCTGAAGCACGTGCGCGAGGCCGGCATGTACACCAGCTGGACCGAGCGGGAGGCGCCGTACGAGGAGGCGGTGGCCGCGTTCGTCGCGGCCGGTCCCTGCGGGCCGCCCGGCGAACGCGTGACCGCCTTCCGCAAGGCGCTGGAGCCGCACATCCGGGCCAACGTCCTCGGCACGGCCCTGGTGCACCTGACGATGCCGGGCGTCCCGGACGTCTACCAGGGCGCCGAGGGCGAGTTCCGCGCGCTGGTGGACCCGGACAACCGCCGACCGGTGCCCCTGCCGCCCCAAACCCCCGGCGAGAAGGGCGCGTTGACGCGCGCGGCGCTGGGGCTGCGGGCCCGCAGGCCCGGTGCGTTCGGGGCGTCCGCGTCGTACGACCCGCTGCCCGCCGAGGGCCCGGCGGCGGAACACTGCACGGCCTTCGGCCGCTCCGGGGAGGTGATCACGGCGGTGACCCGGCTGTCGCTGCGGCTGGCGGAGTCGGGCGGCTGGCGGGACACCGGCCTGCCGCTGCCGCCCGGCCGGTGGCGTGACGTGCTCGCGCCGGAGCGGGAGTTCACCGGCCGCGTGCTCCTCGCGGACCTGTTCGGGCCGCTGCCGGTGGCGCTGCTGGAGCGGGTCACGCGGGAGTGAGCGACAGCCGTCCGGGCCGCTCCGGAACACCGCCCAGGGCGGCCCAGCGGACGCGCAGCAGCTCGGTGAAGGCGGCGACGGTGGGTGCCGTACGGACATCGATCACTGCTCGGTCCGCACCGCTGTCCGCAGGGTGAACCCCGGCGTCGGCCCGCACGTCTCGGAGCTGATCGCCGAGGGCCAGCTGATCGTCGGCTGGGAGGCCGGAGCAGCGGATGTGGCGCGGCTCGTGCATCCGCATCCGACGCTGTCGGAGGCGGTGGGCGAGGTGTTCCTGGCGCTCGCGGGACGGGGTTTGCACCAGCGGTGAGCACGGCGGACGCGGTGGCTCCGGCTCCGGTTGGCATGTGCCGTGCGGGCATCCGGTTCAACGCTTGACAGTCACCGCGCACCGTGCGGGACTGGGAGGGCGAAGCAGGGCGGACGCATCGGGGGTGAGTCTCCTGCCGGAGCTGCGCTATCCCAGCGTTCCCGAACTGGTGGCCTGCGCACGGGCGTTGGCCGCCGCGGAGCCGGGGCTGTGCGTGCTGCGGCAAGTGGGCCGCTCGCGCGCGGGACGGCCGCTGCACCTGCTGTCGGTGGGGCACGCACGCCGGTCGGTGCTGGTGGTGGCGGGCGCCCACGCCAACGAGCCGGCCGGCGGCTCGACCCTGCGGGCGCTGGCCCGACGGGTTCTGGCGGAACGGGAGTTGCGCACCGGCACCTCCTGGCACTTCCTGCTGTGCGCGGACCCGGACGGCGCCGCCCTCCATGTCACCCCCGCCCCGCGCACCCTGCTCGACTACCACCTCGGCTTCTACCGGCCGACCAACGCCGAGCAGCCGGAGTGGTCGCCGTCCGTGCTGCCCCCGGACCGGCTGCCGCCCGAGACCCGCACCCTGACCGACGTCATCGACGAGCTGCGCCCCTACCTCCAGGTGACCCTGCACGGCACCGATCTGGGCGGCAGCTGGGTGCAGTTGACCCGTGACGTGCCGGGCCTCGCGGAGCCGTTCGCCAAGTCGGCGGCGCAGCTGCACATCCCGGTGGAGACCGGCGCCTCGGACGCCGCGGGCTGGCCGGCGTCCGGGCCCGGAGTGCATGTGATGCCGGGCCCCGAGACGGGCGCGGCCTACCCGAGCATGCCGGACGACGCCCGGCACAGCACCTGGTACCACGCGCACCGCCACGGGGGTCTGACCGCGGTGGTGGAGGTGCCGATGTGGGCCAGCGACCTGGTGGACGACCCGGCGCCGCACCCGGCGCCGGCGGCGGCGATGCGGCGGCTGGCCCGGCGGCTGCTGCGGGACTCGCTGGAGGTGGAGCGGGTGCTCGCGCAGGCGCTGCCCCGGCTCGACGGCGCCGACGGGCCGCTGCTGCGGGCGGCGCGCTGGGCGCTGGAGCTGATTCCGGGGCTGGCCGAGGACTGGACCCGCACCGCGCCGGCCGCCACCACGATGGCGTACGTGGGCAGCGTGGACGCGTTCGGGCGGCGGCTGCCGCTGCGGGCGGCCGCGATGCTGCTGCGGGTGCTGCGGGAGAGCGGGGACCGGGCGGCGCCGGACCTCGAACGGCTCGTCGCCGCCTGGTCCGACGCCTTCGCCCGGCGCTTCCGGGCCCGCTGGGTGCCGCTGGACCACCAGGTGGAACACCAGTCCCGCACGGTGTTGCTGGCCGCCCGGCAGGCCCGCGAGCAGGCGTATCAGTGAGGTCGCCGGCGGATCAGCCGCCGAGGGCGAAGACCGAGCCGGTGCGCGCCCGCAGTTCGCAGGAGTTGGTGTACGTCCGCCGGAAGTCGACCAGCCGACCGTTCCAGCGGCCGTGCGCGGTGGCGGTCACCGGGGAGTAGATCCGGGGGCAGAAGACCTTGCGGGCCGGGATGCGGTCGATGTCGCCGCGGGCGGCGGTCAGTTCGGCGCAGGCTTCGGCCGCGTACGGGTGGCCGTGCGGCGGCAGGCAGCGCAGCAGGGTGCTGTGCTCGCCGCCGGCCCGGTCGCCCGACGGGGTGATGGTGAGGTGCAGCCGGTTGCCGTGGAGACGGGGTGCCGCCTGGGCGGGGCCCGCGACGAGGAGACCGGCGGCGGCCAGCAGCACGCCGGCGGCCGCGGCCGCTCTGGTGGTGAAGTGCGTCATGCCCGTTGCATCGGCAGGACGCCCCCGGTTCCGCAGTGCGGGTCACCCGTTCGCACGACCGCGGTGGCGGCCGCGCGCTCAGCTCACCGACAGCCGGTACGCCACCCGCCCGAAAGCGACCTGGTCGCCCTCGCGGACCGCGACCGCGCCGATCACCCGGCGGCCGTTGACGGTGGTGCCGTTGGTGGAGCCGAGGTCCCGCAGGATCCACAGCCCGCCCTGGTGGCTGAGTTCGGCGTGCACCCGCGAGACCGTCTCGTGGGTCAGCCGCAGCCCGTTGCCGGGGTCGCGGCCTATGCGCAGCGGGCGGATGTGGTCCGGTCCCGGCAGCAGCAGCTTGGGCAGCCGCTCGGCCTGCCAGGCGCGGCGCAGTCGTACCGTGAACCCGGAGACGGCCTCCACGGTGCCGAAGACCGCGCGGGAGAAGCGGCTCTCGCGGGGCAGGTCGGCGACGAGGACGGCGAGTTCACCGGCGTGGCGCGCGGCGAGCGCCAGTTCCATGCGGCGCACGAACGTGTCGTGCGACAGCCGGCCCTTGGCCGCGCCGTCCCGCAGCACCTCCAGCGCCGCTTCCCGCTCCGTGTCGGACAGCCGCGCGGACGCCGGGGCCGGGGCGGTGGGGAACTCGAAGGACGACGTCACGCCTGTGATTGTCGGTCAGCGGGCGGCGAGTGTCCAGAAAGCGGGCAATCGGCGCCCCCGCGCCGGTACTTCCGTGCGGCCCGCCGGGAAACATCGCACGACACCCGGTGAAAAGCCCCCGATGGAAGGGGGGATCGGCGGCGCGGGCGGGCACGATGGGAACGCGGGACATCACGGTGAGCAGACGAAGGGGAACCGTCCGTGCAGTTCGAGGTGTGGGCACCGCAGGCAGACCGGGTGACGCTCCAGTGCGAGGGCGCCGCACAGGCGTTGGCGCGCGATCCGGAGCGCGCGGGCTGGTGGAAGGGAGAGGCGCGGGCGGGCGACGGCGCCCGGTACGGGTTCGCGCTGGACGACGGTCCGGTGCTGCCCGACCCGCGCTCGCGCCGCCAGCCGGACGGCCCGGACGGGCTCAGCGCGGTCGTGGACCAGGAGCGGTACGCGTGGCGGGTGCCGTGGCCGGGGCGGGAGTTGCCGGGCGCGGTGCTCTACGAGCTGCATGTGGGCACGTACACCCCCGAGGGCACCCTGGACGCGGCGGCGCGGCGCCTCGGCCATCTGGCCGAACTGGGCGTCACTCACGTCGAGTTGATGCCGCTGTGCCCGTTCCCCGGACGGCACGGCTGGGGGTACGACGGGGTGGCGCCATGGGCGGTGCACGAGCCGTACGGCGGCCCCGAGGCGCTGAAGCGGTTCGTGGACCGGGCGCACGAACTGGGGCTCGGTGTCGTACTGGACGTCGTGCACAACCACTTGGGGCCCTCCGGGAACCATCTGCCGTCCTTCGGGCCGTACTTCACCGACGCCTACTCCACGCCGTGGGGCGCGGCGGTGAACCTGGACGGCCCCGGTTCGGACGAGGTGCGGGCGTACTTCGCCGGCAGCGCACTGGCGTGGCTGCGGGACTTCCGGCTCGACGGGCTGCGCCTGGACGCGGTGCACGCGCTGTACGACACCCGCGCCGTCCACTTCCTGGAGGAGCTGTCGGCGGCCGTCGACCACCTCGCGGCGGAGCTGGACCGGCCGCTGTTCCTGATCGCCGAGAGCGACCTGAACAACCCGCGCTTCATCACACCGCGCGCGGAGAACGGGCTCGGGCTGCACGCGCAGTGGAACGACGACTTCCACCACGCCCTGCACACCGCGCTCACCGGCGAATCCCAGGGCTACTACGCCGACTTCGCGCGCGATCCGTTCGCCGCGCTGGACCGGACGCTCACCGGGGGCTACTTCCACGACGGCACGTACTCCGCCTTCCGCGAGCGGCACCACGGGCGTCCGCTGGACCGCGCGCGCCTCGCCGGGCACCGGCTGCTCGGCTACGCCCAGACCCACGACCAGATCGGCAACCGCGCTCGGGGCGACCGGCTGTCCGCGCTCCTCTCCCCCGGCCTGCTGGCCTGCGCGGCGACGCTGGTGCTGACCGCGCCGTTCACGCCGATGCTGTTCATGGGCGAGGAGTGGGCGGCCGGCACGCCCTGGCAGTACTTCACCGACCACACGGACCCCGGCCTCGCGGAGGCGGTACGACGCGGCCGGCGCCGGGAGTTCGCGGCGCACGGCTGGGCCGAGGAGGACGTACCGGACCCGCAGGACCCGGCGACCCGCGAGCGCTCCTGCCTCGACTGGTCGGAGCCCGGACGCCCGGACCACGCGAGGATGCTGGACTGGTACCGGCGGCTGATCGCGCTGCGCCGCGACCAGCCGGACCTCACCGACCCGGATCTCGCCGACACGAAGGTGGCCTACGACGGGCAGGCCCGCTGGCTGGCGTTCCGGCGCGGCGATGTCCGGGTCGCGGTGAACCTCGGCAAGGAGCCGGCCGCCATTCCCCTGGGCACCCGCCCGGCGCTGGTCCTCGCCGCGTGGGAGCCGGTGGCCGCGCCGGGCGCGGACGGCGTGCTCCAGCTGCCCGGCGAGTCGTGCGTGGTGCTCAGCCAGCCCTGAGCGGCGGTCAGGGCTCCTCCCCCGCCGTCTTGAAGTCCGTCACCCGCTCCAGCAGGATCGGCTCCCACGCCCGGCGCAGCCGGGTGCGCGGCAGCGCCGGGTCGCCCGCGGTGCGGCCGTCGAGGCGGTCCGCGAGGCGCAGCACGGTGTCGCAGCGGGCGAGCCACAGGCCGCGCAGGCAGGGGCGGGCGCCGTATCCGGCGAGGGTGGCGGCGCGGACGGCGGCCGGGGAGCTGACGGCGACGGCGAGCCCCGCGATGTCCTCGGCGGGGTCGCCGAGCGTCGCCTCGGTCCAGTCGAGGACGCCGCGCACCCGCCCGTCGGCGGCGACCACCACGTGTTCGCCGGTCAGCCCGTGGTGGGTGAGCACGGCGGCACCGGGCTGCGCGGCGAGCTGGGCGGCGCCGGCCGGGGTGAGCTGGTACATCGGCGCGGCGTCGAACTCGTCGGCGGCGGCGAGCCGTTCGGCCGCGTGCACGGCCATCCGGCGCAGCGCCTCCAGGGAGCGCGGGGCGGCGCGCGGCACGCCGAGCGACTCGGCCTGGCGCACCGGCACCGCGCGCAACCCGGTGAGCAGCCCAGCGAGATCGGCCTCGCCGGCCGCCGACACCTCGTGCTCCTCGGCGGTGCCGCCGGGCACCACGGTGTCCAGGGTGCAGGCGAGGCCGGGCGCCCAGTCGGCGTGTGCGACGCTGACCGGCACCGCGACCGGGACGTGCGGGCGGACCAGGGCGCGCAGCCGCAGCTCCCGGCGGCGCCGGGCGGACGCCTCCCGGTCGGGGGCGAGGCGCAGCACCTGGCGGGTGCCGACCCACCAGGTGTACGGGTGCTCCTCGCGCACGGGCCGTACGTCGGGTCCGTCGCCCTGCGGCCCTTCCTTGAGCAGCGTACGGACCAGTTGGCGGACCGTGTCCGCGGTGGGGGTCGGTGCCTGGGTCATGGATCGCGCGTCGCCGTTCCGGGTGTCGTCGGGTGTGGTCGCCCTGGGCCCGTCGTGGGCTCGGGGCTCGGGCCGTCAGTCCACTATGACCATCTCGCGCATCGTGTTGTTGAGGCGGCGGGCGCCGTCCCCGGTCACCGTGACGATGTCCTCGATGCGCACCCCGAACCGGCCGGGCAGATAGATGCCGGGCTCCACCGAGAAGCACATGCCGGGCACCAGCGGCAGTTCCTCGCCCTCGATCATGTACGGCGGCTCGTGCGTGGTGACGCCGATGCCGTGTCCGGTGCGGTGGATGAAGTACTCGCCGTACCCGGCGTCGGTGATCACCTCGCGGGCGGCGCGGTCCACCTCCTGGCAGGCCGTGCCCGGCCGTACCGCCTGGCAGCCGGCCTCCTGGGCGGCGCGCACGATGTCGTGGACCCGGCGCTCCTCCTCGGTGGGCTCGCCGACGTGCACGGTGCGCGTGGTGTCGGAGCCGTAGCCGTCCTTCAGGCCGCCGAAGTCGAGGACGACCATGTCGCCGCGCCGGATGACGCGATCGCCGACCTCGTGGTGCGGGTTGGCACCGTTGGGGCCGGAGCCGACGATGGTGAAATCGACCTGGGAGTGGCCGAAGCGGCGCAGCAGCGCGGCGAGGTCACGGGCGAGGTCGGACTCGCGACGCCCGGCGAAGGTCACCTTGCGGATCTCCTCGAACGCCGCGTCGGCGGCGGCTCCGGCGGCCGCGAGCAGCTCCACCTCGGCGGCGTCCTTGACCGCGCGCAGCATGGGCAGGGCGTCGGTGAGGGCGGCGTAGGAGCTGTCGGGCAGGGTGCGCTGGAGGCCGAGGACGTGCATGCCCCAGGTGTTGTCGCTGATGCCGTAGCGGCCGCGGCCGTCGAGCAGCTCGGCGGTGACGGCGTAGGGGTCCTTGCCGTCGGTCCAGTCGCGCAGGGTGAGTACCCCGCCGGCGGCGGAGTGCTCGGCGTCCGGGGCCTCCAGGGTGGGGACGACCAGTACGGGGTCCTGGCCGGGGGCGAGGACCAGCAGGGTGAGCCGCTCGGTGACGGCGGTGGGGGTGTAGCCGGTCAGCCACACCATGTCGGGACCCGGTGCCACGAGCAGCCCGGCGAGACCGGCGTCGGCCGCGGCACGCGCGGCGCGCTCCATGCGGGCCCTGTGGTCGGCTGCGCTGAAGGGCGTGGTCGTACTGCCGGTCATCCGGGCCTCCGGGCGGTTCTGGCTGGTCGGGCGGGTGCGGGCACCGTCGGCGCCCCCAGGGCAGCATCCTGCCCGCCCGGACCGGGCCACGCGACCCCATCGGCCGATCGCGGGTCACCGGACATGACCCAGCAGCCCGGCGGACTCGGGCAGCCTCAGGCCGTCACCCGGTGAACTCGGGCAGGCCCCGGAGGTCCGGCACACTCACGTCACCACCCCCGGTACCACCGTCAGCTGCTGGAATCCGCCGTCGCGGTGCCGCACGGTGAGCAGGACCTCGCTGCCGGGGCGGGCGTGGGCGACCGCGCGGGCCAGGTCGGCGGCGGTGTCCACGCGGGCGCCGCCGAACTGGAGCAGGACGTCCCCGCGGGTCAGGCCCGCCCGGTAGCCGGGGCCGGGTGTGTGCACGCCCACCACCAGCGCGCCGGGGCTGCCGTAGTCGACGGCCTCCACGCCCAGGGTGGCTCCCGGCCCGCTCTCCCGCGCGACCGCCGCCCGTGGCCCCGCCCCGGTGCCGCGGCCCGCGCCGAGCACCGTGGCGCCGACCGCGCCGATGCCCACGCCGGACAGCACCAGGAGCGTGCCCGCGCAGGCGCCGAGCACGAGGGTCCGCAGCCGCCGACCGCGCCGGGACGCGCCGTGCGGGTGGTGGGCTAGGCTGCCGCCCGCCCGTGGTCCCCGGCCCGGCAGCGGCCTGGGCCGCAACGCAGTGTGTTCCATGGTTCGCTCGCCTCCGGCCGGTGACCTACCCGGCGCACCGGCCCGCGACGAGACACGAACGAGTGAGACTGCCCGGAGGCCGGCGGCGGGTAGTCACTACGGACGCCCCGCGCACCGGCCCCGGCCCGGAGCCGGCTCGGCCCATGTGCCCCAGCGGCCGGTCAGCCCAGAGCGAGGAGCGGGCGCGCGGGCGGGCGGTCGGGCAGGAAGCCGTGGGCGCGCCGCCCGAGCCAGGAGTCCTTGTAACGGTCCACGCTGCGGTGCCAGTTGAGGATGCCGGCCAGCCAGTTCCGCAGGTCGTCGACATAGCCGTCCATCGCCCTGCGGGCCTGCGGGGACAGCCCGAAGTCGTCGTAGAGCACGGGAAGTTCGTGGGCGACCACATGCTCGAACTGCCGCATGCGCTGGGTGGTCAGGTCGTGGACGACGCCGAGCGCGGTCGGGTAATCGACGCCGAAGAAGTTCTGTACGACCAGGATCGCGTTGTGGATCTCGCCCTCGTACTCGATCTCCTTCTGGTAGGAGAAGATGTCGTTGAGCAGGCAGGCGTAGTCGATGGCGGCGTTCTCCAGGGAGCGCACCGGGCCGCTGCGGTAGAGCTCGGGCGGGACCGCGGGGCCCCGGCCCATCCGGCACAGGCTGAGGGTGAGGTCGGAGCCGAAGGTGGCGCGGCGCATCTCCAGGTAGTCGACCGGGTCGGGGATGCGGTTCTGGAGCTGGTTGGACAGTTCCCACACCCAGCTCTCGGTCATGGTGTCCACGGCTTGTCTGAGGGTGCGGCGCTGCCCGGTGCTCATCGGGGCGGTGGTGCGGGCCCACAGGTCGAGCAGGGAGCGCTCCATGGCGTTGGCGGGCACCAGCGGGGGCTCGCCGTCGAGGGGCATGCAGGCGGACAGCCGGGCGGTGGTGAGGCGGGCGGCGGCCAGGTCCCTGCGGTGGCCGTAGACCAGGGGGTAGTAGTCGTCGCCGTAGGTGCCGAAGGCGAGCCACTGGGCGCTGAGGTCGAGGGCCTCGGGGGTGGCGTCGGGGTCGAGTCCGGCGGAGCACAGGGCGAGGTCGCAGGCGCGCAGCTTGTCCTCGTCCCAGACGCCCTCCTGGAGGATGCCCATGCGGTCGCACCAGGCGCGCAGATTGCGGCGGGCGGCGTCGAGGTGGGGGCTGAGTTGCAGGGCGAACGGCATGTGGAACTCGGGCAGGATGGACGGGCCGACCTTCTGGTGGGGCACATGGGAGTAGGCGCGCAGGCGTTCGTGCGCGGCGGCGGCGAGCAGGGCGCCGACATGGGCGGCCGAGGTGCCGGGGCCGCTGGGCAGCCGCCAGGGCGAGTCGTCCCGCGCGCCCTTGTTCATGTAGCGGCTGGAGCGCAGGTGCCATTCGTGGCCGCCGCTCTGCCAGTCCTGGAGTCCCTTGGCGTAGGCGGCGATCGCGGCCGTCTCGGCGGGGGTGAGGCCGTGTTCCAGGGCGACGGCGGGCACCTCGGTGAGCGCGGTGTGCTCGAACTGGTGCAGGCGCGAGGTGAGGATGTCGTTGACGATGTCCGCGGCCTGCTGGGTGGTGCAGCCGAAGAAGGTCTCCAGGACGAGCACGCCGTTGCTGTTCTCGCCCTCGTCCTCGACCTCGCGCTGGTAGGAGAAGAGGTCGTTGCGCAAGTGGACGGCGTCGGCGAAGGTCTCCATGAGCACCCGCAGCGGCCTGGTCCCGGCGACGGCGGCGGGCACCTCGGCCGTCGCGTACTCCACCAGCCCGGCGGACCAGGGCGCGCCGCCCACCTTGCGGCGCATCTCGATGTACTCGACGGGGTTGGCGATCCGCCCCTCGTTGATGTTGGACAGCTCCCACATCGACTCGTTGAGCAGGTGCTCGGTGGCCACGGAGAAGCGGCGGCGCCAGTCGGCGGACATCGCGGGCACCGTACGCGCCCACAGGTCCTTCAGACCCGCCTCGACCGGGTTCTCGGGCTCGGGCACGGGGGCATGGGGGTCGATCGGCATGAACAGCGGCAGCCGGTCGAGGTGGGCCTTGCCGGCGGCGCGGTCCTGGGTGCGCTTGAACATGTCCAGGAAGTGGTCGTCGAAGAAGAACACCCACACGTACCAGTCGGTGATCAGCGACAGGGCGGGGCCGTCGCAGTCCGGGTGGGTGTAGGCGCACAGCAGTCCGTAGTCGTGCGCGTCCAGGTCGGCCTGGTCCCAGATCCCGGAGCCCTCCAGCATCCCCATCTCGCGCGCCCACGCGGTGGAATGGGCGCGGGCCTCGTCGAGGTGCGGATTGAGCCGCGCGGGGAACGGCATGTAGAAGTGCGGGAGTTCGAACGGCTGCGTCATGGCAGGGCCCTACCCCCGGCCCCGAACACCCATCCCCCGCACGGGACATGATCACACCATCGCGTGAACCGACCCCGAGAGGTGCCCCGTCCGCGCCCTTGCCGTGCTCGGGCGTCCGGGTCACGGTAGGCGCATGAACTCCTTCGTACTGCCCCATGAGGTGCACGGCGACGGCGCCCACCGGGTGTTCGCCGTGCACGGCTGGTTCGCGGACCGCTCGGCCTACGCGGCCGTCCTGCCCGACCTGGACCGTGCCGCCTTCACGTATGTGCCGGTCGACCTGCGCGGCTACGGCGAGGCCGCGGACGCCGAGGGACCGTATACGACGACCCGCGCGGCCGGGGACCTGGTGGCGCTGGCGGACCGGCTCGGCTGGGGGCGGTTCTCGGTGGTCGGGCACTCCATGGGCGGCGCGGTGGCCCAGCGGCTGCTCGCGCTCGCCCCCGAGCGGCTGCGCCGGATCGTCGGCGTCTCCCCAGTGCCCGCCGCGGGCATGCCACTTTCGGGCGAGCAGGGCGCGCTGTTCACGGACGCGGCGCACAAGGCGGCCAACCGGCGCGCGATCATCGACTTCACCACCGGCGGGCGCCGCCCGGACGCCTGGCTGGACCGGATGGTCGCGCTCTCCCTCGGGCGCAGCGACCCGAAGGCGTTCCGGGCCTGGCTCGACTCGTGGGCGGGCGAGGACTTTCACACCGAGGTGACCGGCAGCGAGGTGCCCGCGCTGGCCGTGGCGGGCGAACTGGACCCGGCCATGTCGCCCGCACTGCTGCGGGAGACCTGGCTGTCCTGGTACCGCAACGGACAGCTCGTCACCCTGCCCGGTGCCGGGCACTACGCGATGGACGAGACACCGCTGGAGCTGATCCGGGTGGTGGAGGACTTCCTGCGCGCGGACGGCCCCGCATGAGCGTGCGCGAGGCCGCGCCGGTGCCGGACGTCTTCGATCCGCGGCGGTACGCCACCGGGGTGCCGTACGACGCCTACCGCGTCCTGCGCGACGAGCACCCGGTGGCCTGGCAGGCGGAGCCCGAGGTGCTGGGCTGGCCCGCCGGGCCGGGGTTCTGGGCGGTGACCCGGCACGCGGACGTCGTCCGGGTCCTGAAGGACTCGGCCACGTACTCCTCGCACCTCGGCGCGACGCAGATCCGGGACCCCGATCCGGCGGACCTGCCGTTCATCCGGCGCATGATGCTCAATCAGGACCCGCCGGGACACGGGCGGTTGCGGCGGCTGGTGAGCCGGGCGTTCACGCCGGGGCGGATCGAGCGGTTCGCGGCCCTCGCCCGAAGCCGGGCGCGCACCCTGCTCGCGGCGGCGCTGGAGCGGGCCGCGCACCAGGACGGCACCCTCGATCTGGTGGCGGCCGTCACCGACGAGTACGCACTGCTCAACCTCACGGACCTGCTGGGCGTTCCGGAGGGCGACCGGCGGCTGCTGCTGGAGTGGACCCGGCGGGTGATCGGCTACCAGGACCCGGACGAGGCCGCCCCCGTGGTGCTGGACGGCTCGGGCAAGCCGCTGAACCCGCGCTCCCCCGCGCTGCTGCGGGACATGTTCGGCTACGCCCACGAACTGGCCGCGCACAAGCGCCGGCACCCCGCCGACGACATCATGACGACCCTCGCCACCGACCCCGAACTCATCGCCCCCGAGCTGGAGATGTTCTTCTTCCTGCTCACCGTCGCGGGCAACGACACGGTCCGCGGCGCGGCCCCCGGCGGCCTGCTGGCGCTGGCCGGGCATCCGCGGCCGTACGCCCTGCTGCGCGCCGGAAAGATCGAACTCACCGCTGCGGTCGAGGAGTTGCTGCGCTGGCACCCGCCCGTGCTGACCTTCCGGCGCACCGCCGCACGGGACACCGAGCTGGCGGGCCGGCGCATCGCGGCGGGCGAGAAGGTCGTGGTCTTCCACGCCTCGGCCAACCGCGACGAGCGGGCCTTCGCCGACCCGGACCGGCTGGACCTCGCCCGCTCCCCCAACCCGCACGTCTCCTTCGGGGACGGCCCGCACGTCTGTCTGGGCGCCCACTTCGCCCGGCTGCAACTGCGGCTGCTCTACGCGGAGGTGCTGCGCGCACTCCCCGTCCTGCGGCCCGCGGGTCCGCCCGAGCGGCTGGTGTCGAACTTCATCAACGGGCTCAAGTCGCTTCCGCTGTGCGCGGGTTGACCTGGATCAGCGCATGCGTGCCGGCCGTCCGCCAGCGCTGTCCCTCCGCCGCCACCAGCCGGGACTCGGTGGCGGCGGTCAGCCCGGTGACCACCTCCGACTTCAGGGTGCGCAGCGCGGCCACCGAGCCCGGGAAGTACGCGGTCGCCGCCGCGAAGGACGTGGTCGGCGGCCATCGCCGGTCCCCCACCAGGCGGCGGTAGTTGAGGTCGCCCTTGAAGACGGTGAGGGTGGTGGCGGCGAAATCCGCGCGCAGCTCGGGCGGCATCCGCTCGTACGGCAGCGGGGCGCAGGAGAAGGGGTGGGCGCGCACCGCGAGCCGCCCGTCGGTCATCGCGGAGCGCAGCAGCCGCCCGTGCTCACCGGCCGCGCCCGGCGCCGCACTCAGCCGCTCCAGGGCGTCGAGTACATCGGCCATGACCGCGTCCGAGACGTAGTACGGGTACGGCTTCACGTGCAGCACCGCCCGCGCGATCCGGCCCCCGGCGATGAGATGGGCGAGCAGCAGCAGGTCGGGGACGAGTTCCCGGCCGGCGTTGTCCGCGACCAGGACCAGGGTGGCGGCGCCACCGGGCGGCAGCAGCGACCACAGCCGCTCGCTGTCGTCGGCGACCAGCGCGGGCGCCGGTTCCCCGGCCTCGGCCCCTTCGGCGGACAGCCGGAAGCCCAGGTCGGCGCGGTTGCCCCACAGCGAGCCGTGCAGCAGGGCGCGGCCCTGTTCCGGCTCCGGCAGCTCCCGCAGGCCGTCGAGGGCGGCGAGTTCCCGGTCGGTCTCCGGCGCGTCCAGCTCCGCGCGCTTGACGGGCCGGAAGGGGTCGATGCCCCGCCAGGGCCCGGCGCCGAAGTAGCCGACGGCTTCGAGGAGTCGCCGGTAGAAGTAGCTCTCGGACCACAGCCACGGCACGTCGAACCAGGAGCGCCCGGCGTACTCGGCCAGACCCCACGCGTGCCACGCCGCCCGGTCCGGGGCGTCGGCGGGCAGGGGTTCGACGGTCCCCTCGGTGCAGCTCCTCAGCAGTTCGTCCAGCGCCCGGTGCCGATCGGGGCCGTATGGCAGACAGTCCCGCACCTGACGGATGATCGCCGGGTGCCGCTCGGCCAGCACACCGTGCGGGAACGATCCGGGTTCGTTGCCGAGGATCACGGATGCGAACGGGGTTTCGGGCATGCCCGTCACCGTACCGCGCGTCTCACGCGGTCCTGATCTCCCGCTCCAGCTGCGTGGCGAGGGTGACGTAGCGGGGGCGGCGGTGCACCGGGACCAGGCCGCGGATCATCAGGTGCCACATCTCGGCGACCCGGCGCGGCAGGCGTCCCACGGGTTCGAAGCGGCCGGCGACACGGGTGCCGAAGAAGAAGCAGACGAGCGAGTGGGCGGCGGCGGAGACGTCGAGGTCCCCGTGCACATCGGCCTCGCGCACGGCCCCGGTGAACTTGCGGCCGGCGAACTCCAGCCATTCGGTGTAGGGGTGGCGCAGCGGCGGCCGCACGGTGACGTCGGCGGTGGCGAGGCGCAGCCCGGCGCGGGGTACCGGGTCGTCCACGGCGAGCCGGGCGATCCCGAAGGTGGTGCGCATCAGGCCCTCCAGGGAGGAGTAGCCGCGGCCGTCGAGATCGGCCACCAGCCGGCGGGCCGCGCGGGCCTCCAGCTCCAGGATCGCGTGCGCCAGGTCCTCCTTGGCGGCGAAGTGGAAATAGAGGGCCCCCTTGGTCACCTTCGCGTGTGCGACGATGTCGCTCAGACTGGTGGATTCATAGCCATGCTGGTCGAAAAGATCGGCGGCGGCCGTGATGATCGTGGCCCTGGTCTGTTCGGCGCGTAACTGCCTCGCCATGTCGGGACCCCTCCTCGCGAGACGAACGAACGGGACGTGCGGTTTGTTTTTAACCCCTTGCATACGATAACTCACCGCATGGCAACGGGAGCCCCATGATCGCCACGATACGAGGCCGGCGTCCGGCTCCTCAACGGCGTCTCGCCGGAGGGTCGAAAAAGCGCAACTGCCTTGCGCCGTAAGGGATTAGGGCCGTCCTCGGCAGGACCGCGCACAGCAGGGCGGCGCCGCCGCGATGCCGGAATGCACCGCGTCGGCGCCGCCTGGGCGCTGCGTTCAGATTGGCCCGAAATGACCGACCGGGGGACGTCAGTTGACGTAGACCGAGGCCCCGCTGTCCGTCACCGGCGCGTACTTGGCGCTGAAGTACGCGGTGGAGAAGCAGAGCGAGGACCCGGAGGTCTTGGTGAACTGCTGGTTGGTGAAGCTGATGCTGTTGTCGGCGTTGGCCGCCTTCCCGGACAGGCTCGGGCCCTGGTAGACACAGGTGACGCTGCCCAGCAGGGTGTTGAGCTTGACCGTGGACTGGATGACGGAGCCGCTCGGGGGCGCGACGGTGAGGGTGCCGGCGGAGGCGACCGACGCCGTGTAGGGCAGGTTGTCGATGGTCACGCTGCCGACGCCGAGGACGCCGGTGACGTTGCTGGTGCAGCCGCTGAAGGTCTGCCCGGTGAGGGACTCGGTGGCGGTGCCCGGCGCGGCCGGGTTGGCGGTGACCTTGGCGGTGAACTGGGAGGTGCCGCACTTGACACCGCTGGTCCCGGTCGAGCTGGAGTAGAAGGTGGCCGAAGTGCCGCTCGCCAGCGGCGCGGTGAGCGTGTCGCCGACCGCGACGGCGGTGCCGCCGGCGCTGCCGGTGGTGAGGACCGTACCGGCCGCGGAGGCGGGACCGGCCGATACGAGGGCGAGCGCGGTGGCGGTGGCGGTGCCGGCGAGAGCGATGAGGGTACGCGTACGCATGCGGGTGCCTCTCTGATGGATGTGGGGAAACGGGGCGGTGGGGGGTGGGGATTTGGGGACGCGGGGGGGGGCGGGGGCGGTGCGCGGCGGTGCGGGTGCGGTGGGAATGTCGCCGCCGGCGCGGGTCCGTCACGCCTTCTCCTTACGCGACGGACCGGCGACGGCGGCGGGCCGGACACCGGCCGGTGCCCGGAGGGAATCGGCCGGGCCGGACGAACGAGGGAGGTGCCGGTACGGACCCGTGGGGGAGCTGTCCGTGCCGTGCTCGCGCGAAGTACGGGAAGATCACCGTGCGTGAACGGCCGCCGCTCAGGGGGCCGGCGTGCGCGGCGACCGGCGGTTCGCATCGGTCGCCGTGTGCTGGAGCGGGTGCCGCGTAAGGGCCGGGAACGCGGCCGGTGCCCTTGCCGGACACGGCCGCTGCCGCTCGGGGATCCGGCGCCACGGATCCATGGAATCTGAAGAATTTGTAACGCCGTCAACCATCGGCGTCAACCCGTCGGACCGGTCAACACCGCGATATGCGGCGGAAGTTGGAGGCCCAGGGGGTCCGCGCGGGCCCGCACGCACCGCCGACACCCTTTTTTCACATCTCCCTTGACCCCAAAATGTAACCGGCGGTAACTTCCTCGAAAGGCTACCGCCGCGTAACGAGAAAGCCCTTGCGCCCGCCGGGAGTGCGAGGAGGCGTCCGCGGCGGCCGCTGTCCGCGCCAGGACATCGTGCCACTGAAGCCCAACCCGCATTGATCCATGCCCATGGGAGCAGACATGGCCTCGTCCCCGGACAACCCGTCCACCGGCAACACCCCCGAGAACCCGGAGAGCGCTTCCCCGTCGCAGGCACCGGGCGCCACCACGGCGCCCCCGGCCGGCAGACGGGGCCGCGTCCGGGCCCGGCGCGCCGCGATCATGGCGGTGCCCGCCACCCTGGTCGCCGCCGGCCTCGCGGTGCTCACCGCGCAGGGCGCGCTCGGCGTGCAGTTCTCGATCTCCGGCATGCCGTTCACGGTCACCGCGAACGAGCTGCACGGCACCGGCTTCGAACAGTTCGGCGGCCTGGACAACATGGCCGACGGCAGCCCCAACGCCGGTGACACCGGCGGCCAGGTCCTCATCGTCACCTCGGCGATCAAGAAGGCCACGCTGTCCAAGCTGTGCCAGAGCGTGGACCTCGGCGGCACCAACCTGCTGATCACCGCGGGCAACGGCAGCACCCAGGTCAGCGCGTCCGATCTGACCACCGACTCCACCGAGATGTCGGGTGACGCGTCGTTCAACAACATCGAGATCGGCAACGACGCGAGCGAGCTGACCGAGGCCAACGCGAAGGGCCCGAAGGGCGTCTTCAGCCAGCAGGCCGACAGCGTGTACATCAAGAACCTGCGGCAGACCAACTACGCGACCACGGCAGGGGTGTTCAAGCTGCCGGGTCTCAAGCTGCGCTTCAGCGACTCGGGTTGCTGAGCGCCGTGGCGGACCGTCCCCGACCGGGTCCCCGGCGTACCTTCCGCGCCTGGCGGTCCCGGCGGCCGTTCTGGGGCGGGCTGCTGCTCGCCCTGGCCGGCGGCGAGATCCTGCTGACCGAGAAGGCGTCGCTGAAGGTCGTGATGCACATCGGCATGCAGGGGCTGGCCGGCTATCTGCTGCCGGGCCTGATGGCGCTGCTGGGGCTGCTGATCCTCTTCAACCCCGCCCAGCGACTCTTCTACTCCATCCTCGGGGTGCTGGTGTCGCTGGGCACCTGGGTCACCTCCAATCTGGGCGGCTTCTTCATCGGGCTGTTGCTCGGCGTCGTCGGCAGCTGCCTCGCCTTCGGCTGGCTGCCGGACCAGGAGCCGCGCACCAGCCGCCGCAAGCGGCGCCGCCAGGCGCGGGCCCTCGCCGAGGAGGGCGGGACGACCGCGGCCTGACGTCCCGGAACTTTCCGGCCCCACCGTCAGTTTCTACGGTGTTGTAGAAGTTGCCGGTGGGTGCCGCGGGGCATCCGCCGTGGATACGAGGAGCGAGCATGGCCCTGTGGGACCGCGTCAAGGAGTCCGCGTCGCAGATGCAGACCCAGTTGGTGGCGAAGAAGAACGACCTGAAAAGCGGTGCCTTCCGGGACGCGAGCATGGCCATGTGCGCCCTCGTGGCCGCCGCGGACGGCACCATCGACCCCGCCGAGCGCCAGCGCGTGGCCCAGCTCATCGCCACCAACGACGTGCTGGCCAATTTCCCCGCGGACGACCTGCGCCGCCGCTTCGAGGACAATCTGAACAAGCTCACCACCGACTTCGCCTTCGGCAAGGTGAGCGTGCTGCAGGAGATCGCCAAGGCCAAGAAGAAGCCCGCCGAGGCCCGTGCCGTCATCCAGATCGGCATCGTCATCGGCGGCGCCGACGGCGACTTCGACAAGACCGAGCAGGCCGTCGTCCGCGAGGCGTGCTACACCCTGGAGCTGCCGCCGCACGAGTTCGACCTCTGAGCCGACGCGGCGGGGGGGGGGGGGGGGGGGGGGGGGGGGGGGGGTGGGTTTCCCTCCCCGCCCCCCCCCCCCCCCCCTCCTGTGCCGGACGGCTCAGTCGAGCCCCGCGGACTTCAGCCACGCCTTCGCGACGTCCAGCGGGTCCTTGTGCTGGAGCTGCACCTGCGCGTCCAGGCTCAGCAGGGTCGTGGTGTCGAGCTTGGCGGAGACCGCGTTCAGGGCGGCGACGCCCTTCTTGGGCAGAGCGGTCTTCGACACGAGCGGCTGGACGTTCTGGAAGCCGAAGAGGTTCTCGGGGTCCCGGAGGACGACGAACTTCTCCTTGGTGATCGTGGGATCGGTGCTGAACAGGTCGGCGACCTGGACGTCGTTCTTCTTCAGCGCCGTCTGGGTGAGCGTGCCGCCCGCGTCCAGGGCCTTGAAGGACTTGAAGCCGAGCCCGTAGACGGACTTCAGGCCCACCAGGCCCTGCTGCCGGGTCTGGAACTCCGGCGAGCCCCCGATCACCAGGTCCTTGGCGACGGCCTTCAGGTCGGCGGCGCTGGAGCGGGTGGTGAGGTGGTACTTTCGCGCGGTCGCGGCGTTGACCACCAGGGTGTCCTTGTCCTGCGCCGCCGAGGCGTCCAGCAGGGTCAGCTTGGAGTCGAGCTTGGCCTTGATGGCCGCCGTGGTCGCCTCGGCGGTCTTCGGCGTCGCCTTGGGGTCGAGGTAGGCCAGCAGTGCGCCGTTGTACTCCGGCAGCACGGCGACGGAGCCGTTCTTCAGCAGACCGTACGTGGTCTCCCGGCTGCCGATGTTCGGCTTGTACGTGACATCGACCCCCTTGGCCTTGAGCGCCTCGCCGTAGATGTCGGCGAGCAGGTTGCTCTCGGGGAAGTTGTTGGAGCCGACGACGACGCCGCCGGACTTGGCGGAGCAGCCCGCGAGCAGGGCCGTGGCCGTCGCGAGCGCGACCACCGCCGCCGCGCCCCGGTTCCTCCGTATGGTCCTGCTGATCTGGGTTGTTGAAGTCACCACCTGATCCAATCCACGGGCTTGACACGGAGTCAACCGCGCGCCGGGCTCTTGTAACGCATTCTTGATGAAGAAGCCGGCCGATCGCTCAGGCGCTTCTGCGTACGCCCCGCGACACCGTGATCCGGGCCACCGCCCAGAACAGCGCGAGGGTCAGCAGGGCGAGCCCGGCCACGAGCGCGGCGCCGCCGACGACCTTCTCGTAGTCGCGCTGCGCGAGACCGCCGATGATGTACGGGCCGAGCCCGCCGAGACCGACGTACGCGGCGATGGTGGCCGTGGAGATGATCTGCACGGCCGCCGTGCGCAGCCCGGACAGGATCAGCGGCAGCGCGACCGGCACCTCGACCCGGAACAGCACGCGGGCTTCCGACATCCCCATGCCGCGGGCGGCGTCCACCGGGGCCGGATCGACGGCGCGCACCGCCTCGTAGGTGGTGACCAGGATCGGCGGTACGGCGAGCACCACCAGCGGGATCATCACCGGCACCAGGCCCAGCCCGAGCCACAGGACCATGAGCACCAGCAGCCCGAAGCTGGGCAGCGCCCGCCCCGCGGTGGCGATCAGCGCGAGCGCGTTGCCGCCCCGGCCGTAGTGCCCGGTGAGCAGGCCGACGGGCAGCCCGATCACGGCGGCGGCCAGCAGCGCCTCCAGCGAGTAGGTGACGTGCTCGGCGAGCCGGGCCGGTATGCCGTCGTAGCCGTGCCAGTGGGCGCCGTCGCCGAAGAAGGCGTGGACGAGGTTCAGTACGTTCACCGGGTGGCGCCCTTCCTCGGCGTCCAGGGGGTCAGCAGCCGGCGCAGGAGCACCAGCAGGGCGTCGGCGAGGATCGCCAGCACCGCCGTGGTCAGGACCGAGTTGGCGGCCAGGACGGGCCGGTGGTAGGCGTTGGCGTCGTAGAGCATGTTGCCCAGGGCGCCCTGGTTGCCGATCAGCATGCCGACGCTGACCAGGGACAGGCTGGAGACGACCGCCACCCTGAGGCCGGCGATGATCGCCGGTGCGGCGATGGGGAGTTGGACCTGGAGATAGCGGCGCAGCGGGCCGAAGCCCATCGCCTCGGCGGCGGCCAGCGTCTCCTGCGGCACCGAGCGGACGCCGTCCACGATGCCGGGGACCAGCACCACCAGGCTGTAGACGGCGAGCGGGATCATCACCGTGGTCTCGCTCTGCCCGAAGTAGTCGATGAGGACGACGAAGAAGGCCAGCGAGGGGATGGAGTAGAGCACGGTGGTCAGGCCGAGCACGGGCGGGTAGACCCAGCGGAACCTGGCGCACAGCTGGGCGATGGGCAGCGCGACGAGCAGCCCGGCCAGCACCGGGATCAGCGCCTCGCGCAGATGCAGTCCGACCAGCCCGAGATAGCTGTACTGGAGGTCGCTCGGCAGATCGAAGAAGCCGTTCATGAGGCGGCCTTCGCCTCGGCGCCCGCCCGGCCGTGAGCGGCGCGGATCGCCTCCCCGATGGCCGTCTGCGATACGACGCCCACCGCGCGCCCCTCGCCGTCCACCGCGACCGCCCACCCGGTGGGCGACAGCACGGCCCCGTCCAGGGCGGTGCGCAGCGAGTCGGTGCCGGGCCGGAACGGCCGCCCATGGTCCAGGAGTCGGTCCCGGTCGAGGGGGCCGCCGGGCGTGGCCCAGCCGAGCGGGCGCCCGGCGGCGTCGGTGACCAGGAGGTAGGGGGCGCCGCCGGCGGCGGCGAGCCGTTCGGCGTCCGCGTCGAGCGGGACGAGCGGCGCGGCCGTCAACTCCAGCCCGCCGGCGGGGAAGAAGGACAGCCGCCGGATGCCCCGGTCGGCGCCGAGGAAGTCCTCCACGAAGGCGTCGGCCGGTGCGCTCAGCAGTTCGGCCGGCGGGGCGAACTGCGCCAGCCGACCGCCCTCGCGCAGCACCGCGACCATGGTGCCCAGCTTGATCGCCTCGTCGATGTCATGCGTGACGAAGACGATCGTCTTGCCCAACTCGGCCTGGATCCTCAGCAGTTCGTCCTGGAGGCCCTTGCGGACCACGGGGTCGACGGCGGAGAACGGCTCGTCCATCAGCAGCACCGGCGGATCGGCGGCGAGCGCGCGGGCCACCCCGACGCGCTGCTGCTGGCCGCCGGAGAGCTGGTACGGATAGCGCCGCGCGAGCGAGGCGTCGAGCCCGACCCGCTCCATCAGCTCCGCCGCCCGCCCGCGCGCCTTCTGCCTGCTCCAGCCGAGCAGCCGGGGCACGGTGGCGATGTTGTCGAGGATGGTGCGGTGCTGGAAGAGACCGGCGTTCTGGATGACGTAACCCATCGAGCGGCGCAGGGAGTTGACCGGCTGCTGCCGGATGTCCGCGCCGTCCAGGACGATGCTGCCCTCGGTGGGCTCCACCATCCGGTTGATCATCCGCAGGGTCGTCGTCTTGCCGCAGCCGGAGGGCCCGACGAGGACGGTGATCGCGCGGTCCGGTATCTCCAGCGACAGCCGGTCGACCGCGACCGTGCCGTCGTCGTACCGCTTCGTGACTGCATCTATCCGTATCAAAACGCCGAACACCCCTCGGGTCTGACAGCTCTCCGCCCGCCCGCGGCCACGGCACGGCCTACGACGCACGGGCCGCTGCCGCGAGAGTCTAGACGGCAACGGCCCGGTTCCTTCGGCGCGTTCGAGGTGTGTCAGCTCTCCTCGGGCGCCAGGCGCAGCGAGATCGAGTTGATGCAGTACCGCTGGTCGGTGGGGGTCGGATACCCCTCCCCCGCGAAGACATGCCCGAGGTGCGAGCCGCAGCGGGCGCAGCGCACCTCGGTGCGGACCATCCCGTGGGAGCGGTCCTCGACCAGCTCCACGGCGTCGCTGTCCTTCGGGTCGAAGAACGACGGCCAGCCGCAGTGCGAGGCGAACTTGGTCTCGGAGGTGAACAGCTCGGCCCCGCAGGCGCGGCAGGAGTAGACGCCCTTGGTGGTGGTGTCCGTGTACTCACCGGTGAAGGCCGGCTCGGTCGCGGCCTGGCGCAGCACCGCGTACTCGCTCGGGCTCAGCTCCGCGCGCCACTGCTCGTCCGGCTTCTCGATGTCGTACGACATGGGTCTCAGCCCCTTACTGCTGCGACAGGCGGTCCAGGATCAGCGGGCCCAGGTCGGTCACGTCGCCCGCGCCCATGGTGAGAACGAGATCGCCGGGCTGGGCCATTCCCGCGATCACGGCCGGGATCTCCGCCTTGTCGTGCACCGCGGTGACCTGGGCGTCCGCGGCCCGCGCGGAGTCGATGACCAGCTCGCTGGTGACCCCGTCAATCGGGTCCTCGCGGGCCGGGTAGATGTCCAGGACCACGGAGGCGTCGGCGAGCGCCAGCGCCTGGCCCATCTCCTTGCCCAGCTCCTGGGTGCGGGAGAACAGGTGCGGCTGGAAGACGACGAGGATCCGGGTGTCGCCGGCGGCGGCCCGCATCGCCTCCAGGTCCGCGGTCATCTCGGTGGGGTGGTGGGCGTAGGAGTCGATCACCTGCACCCCGGCGGCCTCGCCCTTGAGCTGGAGGCGCCGCTTGACCCCGGTGTAGGCGGCGATGGCGGGCGCCAGCTGCGCGGCCGGGATGCCGAGCGCGGCACCGGCGGCGAGCGCGGCGACGGCGTTGAGGGCGTAGTGCCGGCCGGGCACGGAGACCGCGAAGGTCAGCTCCTCGCCGTCGAGCACCGCGGTGACCAGGCTTTTCAGCCCCTGCGGGACGATGGCGGTGACCCGAACATCGGCGTCCGCGGCCTCGCCGTACGTCACCGTCCGCACCGATCCGGCCAGCCGCCGGGTCAGCTCGCGGGCGCCCTCGTGGTCGGCGGAGATCACCAGGGTGCCGCCGGGCACGATCTTCCCGGCGAAGGTCTCGAAGGACTCGTAGATCTCGTCCATCGAGGCGTAGTTGGCGTGGTGGTCCAGCTCCACGTTGAGGACGATGGCGACCTCGGGCGCGTACTTGTGGAAGCTGCGGTCCGATTCGTCCGCCTCGGCGACGAAGATGTCGCCCTCGCCGTGCAGCGCGTTGGAGCCGGGCGCGTCCAGGTCGCCGCCGATGGCGTACGACGGCTTCAGGCCCAGCTCGCCGAGCGAGACGGCCAGCATCGAGGTGGTGGTCGTCTTGCCGTGCGTCCCGGCCACGGCGATCGGGCGCAGCCCCTCCATCAGCGCGGCCAGCGCGTCCGAGCGGTGCACCACCGGGATGCCCAGCTCGGCGGCGCGGGCCAGCTCCGGGTTGTCCGCGCGGATGGCGGACGAGACGACGACACAGCTGGCGTCGTCGGCGAGGTGCCCGGCGGCGTGCCCGAGGTGCACGGTGACCCCGAGCGCGCGCAGCGCCCGCGCGGTCGCCGAGTCCTTGGCGTCACTGCCGGCGACCTCGGCCCCGCGCTGGGCGAGGATCTTGGCGATCCCCGACATCCCGGCGCCGCCGATGCCGATGAAGTGCGGTCGGTCCATGGCGGCAGGAAGGCCGGGTGCCATGCGTTTCTCCCCAGAGACGGTACGAGCTTGAGCGGGGCCTAGCCTATGCGCTCGGCCCCTGACTTCGGCGAAGCCCCTACGCCTTGCTGTGCGAGAACAGCTTCAGCACCGGCACTCCCACCTTGTGCCGGGCCCGCGAGGCCCAGTCCCGGTGGAAGAACTCCTCCACGTAGTGCGGATCGGTGAGGACGATCACCTCGTCCGCGCCCACCTCCGCCACCATCGCCTTCAGCGCGTCCAGCGGATGGTCCTCGACCAGCCGCCCGTCCGCCGCGCTGCCCGAGGCCCGCAGGGCGGCGACGGAGACGTCCAGGGCCTGCCGGCCGACGCTGCGCGCGTCCTCCCCCTCCGGGGTCTCGTGCTCGCGCACCGCCTCGTCCAGCTCGCCGAGCGCGATGTCGTCGATGGCCCGCAGCAGGCGGTCCGCCTGGTCGCCGCGCGGCTGGAGGAGCACATGGAAGGCGACCGGCTCGTCGCCGTGCAAGGTGGTGACGAACTCGACGTCCGCGGACGTCAGCGCCTTCTCGATCATCAGTACGCTTGTGAACACCAAACGCCTCTTCTCCTCCGTGGGCCACGGCAGCCCCCTGCGGAAACCATTTTTCCCCGCGCCTGCACGGGTACTGCGGGACTAAGTGTGCCCGCCGAAGGTCAAACGGAACGGAAGATTCCGCTGATTTCAGGGCCTGCGGTAACGACCGAACAGAAATCCGTCCTCTTCCAGCAGGGACGCCAGTTCGAATCGGCGCGGCACGGCGACCGAGGGGCCCCCGGCGATGCGCTGCGCGTCCCCCGCGGTGAGCGTCGGCGAGAGGGTCAGACACAGCTCGTCGAGCACCTCGGCGGCGATCAGCTGGCCGAGCAGCCGGGGCCCGCCCTCGGTGAGCAGCCGGTGGTGGCCGAGCCCGGCGAGGGCCCGTACCGCGCGCTCGGGGTCGACGCCCATGCCCTCACCGGCGACGACCACCCGCGCACCGGCCCTCTCGGCGGCGGCGACTCTCTCGGGCGCGGCCGCGGCGCCGGTCAGGATGAGCGTGGGCACCACGGGCGAGGAGAACAGCGGGAGGGAGAAATCCAGCTCCAGGCTCGCCGTGACGACCGCGATCGCCGGTGCGGGGCCCTGCCCGGCCGCCTCGCGCGCCGCGGCGAACTCCGCCCGTGCGCGGGCCGGCCGGTACCCCTCCTGCCGTACCGTTTCCGCACCGACGACCACGACATCCGCCAGCGCCCGCAGCGTGCCGAAGACGCGCATGTCGGTGGCGCTGGAGATGGGCTGGGAGTGGCCGTCGTGCTGGGCGGCGCCGTCGAGCGAGGACACCATGTTGGCGCGCAGCCAGGGCCGCTTCGCCGGGTAGGCGTAGGCGGCGGCCAGCTCGGCGAGGCTCCACTCGCGGTCGGCGCCCGCGGCGCCCCTTTTGCCCCCGCCGGTTTCGCCCCCACCGGAAGCCTGGGCTGGTGTTTCGTCGGTCACAGGGAACAGGCGTCGCATGTCGTGCAGTGTGACACGGCGCTTAGCATGGGTAATCGTGTCGTCCTCCACCACCGCCCCCGGATCCAGCGCGCCGACCGAAGCGGGCCCCCTCTCCCTGTGCGAGCGCGAGCCGCACGTCCCCGCGGACCGGCTGGTCGCCGAGATGGTGCCGCCGCCGCGCTTCGACGCGGTCCGCTTCTCGACGTACATACCGGACCCGAACCAGCCCAGCCAGACCGAGGCCGTCAGGGTCCTGGAGGGCTTCGCGGCCGGGCTCGGCGGGGCGCACGCCTTTGGCGCGGGGCGGCGCGGCTTCCTCGGCTTCGGCCGGGCCAGGGCGCCGAAAACCCCGGCGGGCCCCCGCGGCGTCTACCTCGACGGCGGCTACGGCGTCGGCAAGACCCATCTGCTCGCCTCCCTGTGGCACGCCACCCCCGCCGAGCCCTCCCGCAAGGCGTTCGGCACCTTCGTGGAGCTGACGAACCTGGTCGGCGCCCTCGGCTTCCAGCAGACCGTGCAGACCCTGTCCGGGCACCGGCTGCTGTGCATCGACGAGTTCGAGCTGGACGATCCGGGCGACACGGTGCTCGTCTCCACGCTGCTCGGCAAGCTGGTCGAGGCCGGTGTCGCGCTCGCCGCCACCTCCAACACGCTGCCCGGCAAGCTGGGCGAGGGCCGGTTCGCCGCCGCCGACTTCCTGCGCGAGATCCAGGGCCTGTCCGCCCACTTCCGCGCCCTGCGCATCGACGGCGAGGACTACCGCCACCGGGGCCTGCCCGAGGCGCCGGCGCCCTTCACCGACGAGCAGGTGACCAAGGCGGCGTACGCCACCGAGGGCGCCTCCCTGGACGACTTCCCGCATCTGCTGGACCATCTGGCCAAGGTGCACCCGAGCCGGTACGGCGCGCTGACCGACGGCCTGAAGGCGGTCTGCCTCACCGGTGTGCGCCCGGTGCCGGACCAGTCGACCGCGCTGCGCCTGGTGGTGCTCGCGGACCGGCTCTACGACCGCGAGGTCCCGGTCCTGGCGTCCGGACTGCCGTTCGACAAGCTGTTCAGCGAGGAGATGCTGAACGGCGGCTACCGCAAGAAGTACTTCCGGGCGATATCCCGCCTCACGGCGCTCGCCCGCGACGCGAAGGGGCTCGTCGGTTCCTGAGGAGAGGGCGAGAGGGCCGGTGGTGTCCGAGCAGAGGGCTGGCGTCCCTCTATAGGGTGAATTGCCGCCCACAGGCGGCTTTGCCACGCTAATGTCTTTCTTGACCTGCCGTTGACCAATGGTTGGCTCGCACGAGAGGCATGGACCCCTATGCAGCCCCTCATCGACAATGCCCGTAACTTCGGACACCGCCCCGAGGACTTCGCCCGGCTCGCCGACGGCCAGTCTCCGCAGGTCCTGTTCATCACCTGCTCCGACTCCCGCGTCGTCCCGGCCCTGATCACCGGCGCCCGCCCCGGCCAGCTGTTCGAGCTGCGCACAGCGGGCAACATCGTCCCGCCGTACACCTCCTCCCACCCCACCAGCGAGGCGGCCACCATCGAGTACGCGGTGGAGGTGCTCGGCGTCCGCGACATCGTGGTCTGCGGCCACTCGCACTGCGGCGCGGTGGGCGCGCTGGTGCGGGGCGACGACCTCACCGCCGTACCGGCCGTGCGCGACTGGCTGGCGCATGCCGCGCCGCGCCCGTCGGGCGCACCCGAGGACCCGGAGGTCGCCGAGGCCGTGCAGTGCCATGTGCTGACGCAGTTGCTGCGGCTGCGCTCGTACCCGTGCGTGGAGCGGGGACTCGCCGAGGGCCGGCTGGGACTGCATGGGTGGTACTACGAGGTGCACACCGGCGCGGTGCGGGCCCACCGGGCGGAGACCGACACCTTCGAATCCCTCTGATCCCCCGGCGATCTCCTCGCGATCCCCCTGGCCCAAAAAAGGCATATCGTTACATCGACAGACGAATCTGACCTCTGTGTGAGGAGGTCGTCATGGTCCAGGAGCTGGTGGGGGCGATCGTCGCACTGCTCTGCGTCGCCCTGGTGTACACGGGGATGTCGGCCCGTGTGATCAAGCAGTACGAGCGCGGGGTGCTGTTCCGGCTCGGCCGGGTGGCCGGGGAGGTGCGGCCACCGGGGTTCACGCTGATCATTCCCTTCGTGGACCGGCTGGCGAAGGTCAACATGCAGATCGTCACGCTGCCGATCCCCGCCCAGGAGGGCATCACCCGCGACAACGTGACCGTGCGGGTGGACGCGGTCGTCTACTTCCGGGTGGTCGACGCGGCCAGCGCGCTGATCAAGGTCGAGGACTACAAGTTCGCCGTCTCGCAGATGGCGCAGACCTCGCTGCGGTCCATCATCGGCAAGAGCGACCTGGACGATCTGCTCTCCAACCGCGAGAAGCTCAACCAGGGCCTGGAGCTGATGATCGACAGCCCGGCCGTGGGCTGGGGCATCCAGGTGGACCGGGTCGAGATCAAGGACGTCTCGCTGCCCGACACGATGAAGCGGTCCATGGCCCGCCAGGCCGAGGCGGACCGGGAGCGCCGGGCCCGGATCATCAACGCCGACGCCGAGCTCCAGGCGTCCAAGAAGCTCGCCGAGGCCGCCCAGCAGATGTCCGGCACCCCGGCCGCGCTCCAACTGCGGCTGCTCCAGACGGTGATGGCGGTGTCGGCCGAGAAGAACTCCACGCTGGTCCTGCCGATCCCGGTGGAGCTGCTGCACTTCCTGGAGCGGGGCAACCGGGGGGAGGCACCGGCCGCCGAGGCGCGCGCCACCGACGCGCCGGCCGCCGTCGGGTCGTCGCACCCGGACGCGGATCAGGGCCCCAAGGAGATCGCCCCCGAGGAAACCGCCGCGCCTCGGATCGCACCCCAGGAGACCGGCGCGCCCGCGATCACCCCTCAGGAAACCGCCGCCCCTGAGACCACCCCGCCGGAAAGCGCCGTCCCTCGGGAGACCACCCCGAACGGCGACCGGGCCCAAGCCCCGGATCTCAACGGCGCACCGGGTCCCGATCCCGAGATCGCCCGCCGCAGTCTCGCGCCGAACCCCGGCGGAGGCCCCCGCCCCGACTAGCCTCCCGGTATGCGCAAGAGCCCGGCGATCACGGCGGTCGTCCTTGCCGCCGTCACGAGCTGCGGAGCCGGTACCGCCTCCCCCGGGGACGCGACGACCACGACGGCCACGTCCCCCGCCCCCGCCCGCCACCTCACCGTGACGAGCACGGCGTACCGCGACGGCGGCACCGTCCCCCGCCGCTTCACCTGCGACGGCGCGGACGTCTCGCCCCCGCTCGCCCTCTCCGGGGTGCCCGCGGACACGGGCTCCCTCGCCGTGACGGTGCGGGACCTCGACGCGCCGGGCGGCACGTTCACCCACTGGCTCATCTGGGACATCGCCGCGGGCACCCGCCGGCTGCCCGCCGGGGCGCACCCGCACGGCGCCGTCGAGGGCCGCAACAGCTTCGGCAGGACCGGCTACAGCGGCCGTGCCCGCCGCACGGCGACCACCCGCACCGCTACGTCCTCACGGTCTACGCCACCGACCGCCGCCCGCCCCTCTCCCCCGCGGCCTCGCCCGGCGCCTCCCCCGGCGATCTCCGGCGCGCCCTGTCCGGCCACACCCTCGCCACCGGCACCCTGACCGGCCGTTACGGCCGCTGAGCGGGCCGCGGGCTGGCGTGCCGGGCGCCGGCCGACGCACCATCGAAGGGCGCCGAGCCGAAGCACACCGAGCCGGAAGGGACGCCCGTGGCGAAACGAGATCTGCGGCACCGGCTGCGCCTGCCGCCGGGCGAGCCCGTCGACCTGGCCGCCCACGACCCGGCGGCCACCCCCGGCGCCCCCGGCGGCAAACACGCCTCGCTCGCCGACGCCGAGCGCATGGGCAAGGAACTGGCGGAACTCCAGGAGCGGCTGTGGGCGGCGGGCACCGCAGGCGACCGGCGCCGGGTGCTGCTGGTGCTCCAGGGAATGGACACCAGCGGCAAGGGCGGCACGGTCAAGCATGTGATCGGCCACCTCAACCCCTCGGGCTGCCGCATTCACGCCTTCAAGGCACCCACCGCCGAGGAGCTGCGGCACGACTTCCTGTGGCGGGTGCGCAAAGAACTCCCGCGGCCCGGCGAGATCGGCATCTTCGACCGCTCGCACTACGAGGACGTCCTGGTCCCCCGCGTACGGCACCTCGTCCCGCCCGCCGTGACCGGCAGCCGCTACGGCCAGATCAACGACTTCGAGCGCACCCTCGCCGAGGACGGCGTGACCTTGGTCAAGTGCTTCCTCCACCTGTCCTACGAGGAGCAGCGGCGCCGGCTGCTGCGCCGCCTCGACCGGCCGGACAAGCGCTGGAAGTTCGCCCCCTCCGACATCGGCGAACGCGCCCTGTGGCCCGCCTACCAGGAGGCGTACGAGCTGGCCCTCGCCCACTGCGCCACCCCGCCCTGGTACGTGATCCCCGCCGACCGCAAGTGGTACCGGAACTGGGCCGTCGGCCGGCTGCTCCTCGAACACCTGCGGGAGCTGGACCCGAAGTACCCGCAGCCCCGCCTCGATCCGGCCGAGTGGCGTAAGCGGCTGCTGAAGGAGACGTGAGCCGCCCCCGGCCGGGGGTACCCGGCGGGCATGCGCACCGTCACCGAGTCGTACTGGCTGGGCACCGCCCCCGGCCCCGCCCACCCCGCCCTCACCGGGGACACCGAGGCCGACGCGGCCGTGATCGGCGCCGGGATGGCCGGCCTGAGCACCGCGTACGAGCTGGCCAGGGCGGGGCTGCGGGTCGTCGTCCTGGAGGCCGGACGGGTGGCGGGCGGGGTCACCGGCTACACCACGGCCAAGCTGACCGCCCAGCACACCCTGATCTACGACCGGCTGCGGCACACCCGCGGGCCCGAGGGTGCCCGGCTGTACGCCCGTTCGCAGTCGGAGGCGATCGAGCACGCGGCGCGCCTGGTGGCCGAGTTGGGCATCGAGTGCGAGTGGGAGACGCGGGACGCGTACACCTTCGTCCGGGACCCAGAGCGGGCGGACGAGGTGCGGGCGGAGGCGCGGGCCGCGCGCGAGGCGGGCCTGGACGCGTCGTTCACCACGGAGACCGGGCTGCCGTTCCCGGTGGCCGGCGCGGTGCGGGTGACCGGGCAGGCGCAGTACCACCCGGTGAAATACCTGCGGGCGCTCACCGAGGACCTGATCGCGCGCGGCGGCCGGGTGTACGAGGGGACACGGGTCGTCGGCCTGGACGAGGGCGGCGCCTCGGGCCCCTGCAAGCTGACGACCGAGACGGGCCACACCGTCACCGCGCGGGACGTCGTCGTCGCCACGCACTACCCGATCTTCGACCGCGCGCTGCTGTTCGCCCGGCTGCACCCGCGCCGCGAACTGGTCGTCGCCGGGCCGCTGGGCGACGGCCCGGACCCGGAGGGCATGTACATCACGCCCGAGGAGAACACCCGGTCGGTGCGGACCGCGCCATACGACGGCGGGCGGCTGCTCGTGGTCACCGGGGAGCACTTCACACCCGGCACCGGCGATCCGGGCGCCGGTTTCGAGGGGCTCGCCGGGTGGGCCGAGCGGCACTTCCCCGGCGTGCGCCTCGACCACGCCTGGGCCACCCAGGACAACGACGCCACCGACACCGTGCCGCTGGTCGGCCCGCTGCACCCGGCCGCCCGGCACACATACGTGGCCACCGGCTTCGGCGGCTGGGGCCTGAGCGGCGGCATCATGGCCGGGCTGCTGCTGAGCGCGCTGATCACCGGCCGGGACTGCCCCTGGCGGGAGCTGTACGACCCCCGGCGCCTGAAGTCGGTGGTGCGCGAGGCGCCCGCGCTGCTCAAGACGCAGGCGGAGGTGGCCCGGCACTTCGTCGGCGACCGGCTGAAGCCCGCCGTCGCCCTCGACGACCTGGAGCCGGGCGACGGCGCGCTGGTGCGGGCCGGTGAGCAGCGGCTCGCCGTGCACCGCGACGACGCGGGCGCGCTGCACGCCGTCTCGGCCCGCTGCACCCATCTGGGCTGCCTGGTCGCCTTCAACCGCGCCGAACGCGCCTGGGAGTGCCCCTGCCACGGCTCCCGCTTCGACGTCGACGGGCGGGTGCTCCAGGGCCCGGCGGTACGGCCGCTGGAGCAGCGGGACCTCGAAGAGGCGCCGAGCGGCACACCGGAGGACGCCGAGCGCGACGTCGAGTGAGCGGCGGGTCCGAGCGGGCCGCGGCCAACCAGGGCGCCTTCGAGACGACCGCCGCGCGGGTGATCATACCGCCGCGCCGCAGAACATATCGCCATACAAACGGTCAATCAGTCCTACGTTCGTACGGTGATCCCACTAGCACGCCGTCTTTCCGCCGCCACCGCCGCCTGCGCCCTGGGCGCCGCCCTCGCCGCCTGCGGTACCGCGGGCCCCGCGGCCGGCACCCGCCCGGCCGCGGTGAAGTCCCCCGTCTCCGCCTCCCCGTCCGCCACCCGCCCGCCCGTGCTCACTCCGGGCCCCGGCGGCCTCACCCCGGTCTTCGAACACGGCCCGCGCGACAAGGGCAAGATCGTGGCGTTCACCTTCGACGCCGACATGACCGCCGACGAGGGGCCGCGCGCCGCCGCCGGCGAGCACTTCGACAACCCCGGTCTGATCGGCGCCCTGCACACGCTGAAGGTGCCCGCGACCATCTTCATGACCGGCCGGTGGGCCGAGCAGTACCCGGACGAGGCCCGCAGCCTCGGCGGCGACCCGCAGTTCGAGGTCGCCAACCACTCCTACAGCCACTACGCGTTCACCCCCAGCTGCTACGGCCTGCCGACCATCGACGCGGACCACGCGCGCGCGGACGTCGAGCGGGCGTACACCGCCTTCCGCAAGGCGGGCCTGCGCAACGCGCTGCCGTACTTCCGTTTTCCGGGCGGCTGTTACGACCAGCCGTCGCTGCGCGCGCTCAGCGGACTCGGGGTGACCGCGATCCAGTGGGACGTGGTGAGCGGGGACGCGTTCGCCACCGACGCCGACGCGGTGGCCAAGCAGGTGCTGGACGGGGTGCGGCCCGGCTCCGTGGTCATCATGCACTGCACCCGCAGCGCCGCCCCGACCACCGAGCGGGTCGTCCGCACCGTCGTACCGGAGCTGCGCAAGCGCGGCTACACCTTCGTGAAGGTCTCCCAGATGATCGCCGCCAGCCAGGGCCACCGCTGACGGTCAGGGCGTCCTGCGGGCGGTGCACGCGCAGGCCACGGCGAAGGCCGCGCCCGCCAGCAGGGCCGCCCCGGCCAGCGGCAGCAGCGGCACCGGCACCCGCCCGGACTGCGAACCGGTGACCAGGCCGCTGACCGCGGCCTGCGCCGGGGAGCCGGCGAGCACCGTCGCCAGCAGCGCGCCCAGCAGCATCGCGGGCACCGCGCGCCCGGCGGAGCGCAGCAGCGGCCAGTGGGTGAGCGCGCCGACGGCCGCGCCGAGCAGGGCGCAGGCGTACACGGCGGCCAGCCCGGCGGCACCGGCGCTCAGCCGGTCCACCCTGATCTGGGCGCCGTTGCTCGCCGGGTTGCTGATCAGGGTGACGACGAGCGTCGCCGCCGTACCGAGGACGGCCGCCGCGAGCAGCGCCGTCAGCAGACAGGCGAGGTGCGCCCGCGCGGGTCCGTGCGGCGCGGCCACGACGGCGCGGGCGGCGGGCGGTTCGCCGGTGACGCAGATCCGCACCAGCCAGGCGGCCACCGGCAGCAGCCCGGCGGCCGTGTATCCGAGCGAGTCCAGCACCGGCTGGCCGCTCTGCACCCCGACCCCGAGGAACGCGGCGTACAGGATCACCGGAGCCAGCCACCGCTGCGAGCGCAGCAGCAGTTCGACGTGGTACCGCAGGAGGGCGCTCATGCCCGGCTCCCGGAATCGTGGGACGGCTCGGCACCGGGCGGCGACCCGGCGTCGGGGGGTGGTGTGACGCTGACGACGTGCCAGGGCGGGCGGGTCGCGAGCAGGGTGCGCAGCAGGACGTCGGAGTGGGAGGCGGGGACGGTCAGCCGGTGCCGGCCGGGGCCGGTCTCCGCGGCGGTGGCGACGAGCCGTGCCGCGTCGGACGGCAGTGGTCCGCCGCCTTGTACGACGATGACGGCGAGCGCCCCGAGGCCCGGACCGCCGCCGCCCGTCCGGGCCCGGACCCCGCCGCCGGCCACGGTGTACGTCGCGTCCGGCGCCCCCGCCAGCCGTCGCGGGTCGTGGTCCACGAAGACGACGGCGCCGCCCGCGGCGGTCCGTTCGGCCACCGCCCACTCCAGCTCGTCGCGCGCGGCCGCGTCGAGCCCGGTCCACGCCTCGTCCAGGACCAGCAGTTCGGGGTCGGCGAGCAGCGCCTGCGCGACGGCGATCTTCTGGCTGCTCCCCTTGGACAGCCGCGCCATCGGCGTCCCGGCGTACGCGGCCGCGCCGAACCGCTCCAGCCAGGTCCCGGCGGCGCGGGCGGCGGACGCGCGGGACAGGCCCTGGACGGTGCCGAGCCGGGTCAGGTACCCGGCGGCCGTGAACGGCAGCGCGGACGGGAACCGCTCCGGCACATAGGCCGTGCGGGGGCGGCCGGTGATCCGGCCCTCGGTGGGCGCGTCGAGCCGGGCGAGCAGGCGCAGCAGGGTCGACTTCCCGGTGCCGTTCGCCCCCTCTATCCGGGTCAGGGTGCCGGGGGCGATCGTGAGGTCGACGCCTCGTAACACCCAGGGGCCGCGGACGCCGTAACGGCGGCCCACGGCGGTCAGTCGCAGGTCACGGTGCATGGGCTCATTCTTCTTCAGCCGCCGGGCCACCGGGACGGTCCTCGCCATCCGGGACGCTCGATCCGGATGGCCCGATCCGGGACGCGCGTTGATCGGCGCACGCCCGGCTTCGTAGGGTGGCCCCTCGTGAGCGATGTTCCGGTCCCCGCCGAAAACCCCCGTGACGAGGCCCCGCAGTACGTGCTGCCCCTCGTCGTCCGCATCGAGCGCGACGCGCCGCCCGCCCGTACCGACGCCCTGGAGACGTCCGCGCGGGCGGTCCTGACCCTGCTCGGCGACGAACGGGCCCGCGGCGACGGCGAATGGGCGCAGGCCGTGCGGAACTGGGAGGACGCCCGGATCCGCAAGGTGGTCCGGCGGGCCCGCGGCGCCGAGTGGCGGCGCGCCGGGACGCTGCCCGGCATCACGGTGACCGGCAGGTCCGCGGAGGTACGGGTCTTCCCGCCGATCCCGCTGGACGGCTGGCCCAAGGACCTGGCCAAGCTCCAGGTCTCCGGCACCGAACTGGACGACCCCGAGCCGCCCTCGGACGCCGATCGCACCGCCCCCGTCCTCTGGCTCAACCCCCACCTCGCGATGTCCGCCGGCAAGACCATGGCGCAGACCGGCCACGGCGCCCAGCTCGCCTGGTGGGCCCTGCCCGACAGCGCCCGCACCGCCTGGCGGGCCGCCGGCTACCCCCTCTCCGTCCGCACGGCCACCCCCGCCGACTGGACCCGCCTCACCCACAGCGACCTGCCACTGGTCCGGGACGCCGGTTTCACGGAGATCGCCCCGGATTCGTGCACGGTGGTGGCGGATCATCCGGCGCTGCGCTGACGTGGGGACCGCGAACGAGCCGCCGAAGCCGGTCGGTACGCCGCTGAGGATCCCCGCCTTCCGGCGGTTCGTGGCGGCGAATCTCATCTCGGCGAGCGGGTCCGCGATGGCGCCGCTCGCGCTGGCCTACTCGGTCATCGAGGGCGGCGGTGGGGCGGGGTCGCTCGGGCTCGTGCTCGCCGTGAACACGGTGCCCACCATCCTGTTCCTGCTCATGGGCGGCCTGTTCGCCGACCGTCTGTCGCGCAGCCGGATCCTGTTCCTGGGCAATCTCGTCGCGGCGGCCGCCCAGGGTGCGCTGGCCGTCACCGTGGCCACGGGACAGGCGACGACGGTGTCTATCGCGGTGTGCGGCTTCATGTCGGGGACAGCGGCGTCGTTCATCGTCCCGGCGACACAGGGTGCCGTGGCACAGATCGTGCCCGAGGAGCACGTGCAGCAGGCCAACGTGTTGCTCAGGCTCCCCGGCAACACGGTCAGGGTGCTCGCTCCGGTCGTCGGCGGCTTCATCGTCGCCCTCAGCGGCGCGGCATGGGCCCTGGCCTGGGACTCGGCGACCTTCGCCGCTGCGGCCGTGCTGCTGCTCGGCCTGCGCCTGGCGGCCCCGCCCACCACCGCGCGCGGCGTCCTGGCCGACCTGCGGGCGGGGTGGACCGGCTTCTGGTCCCGTACCTGGCTGTGGACGTACACGGCCGCCGGTACGCTCCTCGTCGCCGCGTGGCTGGCGGGCTTCGAACTGCTCGGCCCCCTGGTCGCCGCCCGCCGGTACGCCGGGGCACGCGACTGGGGTCTGGTCCAGGCGGCCCTCTCCTGCGGCCTGCTCGCCGGAACCCTGGTCTGCCTGCGGTGGAAACCGTACCGGCTGCTCGCGGTCGCGGTCGCCGCGGGCGGCGGGCTCGCGCTCCCGCCGGCGGCCATGGCCTGGAGCCTGCCGCTGCCGCTCGTCGTGGGGGCCGCCTTCCTGGCGGGCGTCGCGCTCGATGTCGCGGTCGTCGCCTGGAACACCGCGTTCCAGCAGCATGTGCCGACGGCGGAGCAGGGCCGGATGAGCGCGTTCAACGGCGTCGGGGAACGGCTCGCCATCCCGCTCGGCTATCTCCTCACCGCGCTCGCGACCCGTGTGTGGAGCAGCCAGGGGGTGCTCCTGGCGTGCGCCGCGCTGATCGCCGCCGCGACCCTGCTCAACCTCTGCGTCCCGGACCTGTACCGCGTCAACCGGATCGGCCGGGACGTGCGGTCGGCCTGAACCTCAAATGTTGCTCTGAAGGCGGCGCGCAAAGGGTTCGGGGCCGGGTGGCCGGGTCATGTATGACGCGTGCGCCGGGGGCGGAGAGGGGGACGGGTCGTGGGGAGACTGGGGACGGGGATCGGCTGGCGGCCGGAGATCGCGGAAGCCGTGGAGCGGATGGCCGGGATCGACTGGGTGGAGGTCGTCGCGGAGAACGTCTGTCCGGGCCATCTCCCCGAGTCGCTGGTGCGGTTGCGGGAGCGCGGGGTGACCGTGGTGCCGCACGGGGTCTCCCTCGGGCTCGGCGGCGCGCAGCGGCCCGACCCCGGCCGGCTCGCGGCGCTCGCCGAGCGTGTGACGGCGCTCGGGTCGCCGCTGGTCACCGAGCACATCGCGTTCGTCCGGGCGGGCGGCGCGCTCACCGCCTCGCCGCATCTGGAGGCCGGCCATCTGCTGCCCGTGCCGCGCACCCGCGACGCGCTCGACGTGCTCTGTGAGAACGTGCGCATCGCCCAGGACGCGCTGCCGGTGCCGCTCGCCGTGGAGAACATCGCCGCGCTGTTCTCCTGGCCCGGCGAGGAGCTGACCGAGCGGCAGTTCCTGTACGAGCTGGCGGAGCGCACCGGCGTGCGGCTGCTCATCGACGTGGCCAACCTGCACACCAACCACGTCAACCGCGGCGAGGACCCGGCCGAGGCGCTGGCCGGGCTGCCGCTGGAGGCGATCGCGTACGTCCATGTCGCGGGCGGCG
Source organism: Streptomyces sp. NPDC043952 (assembly GCF_056435325.1). Classification (NCBI taxonomy): domain Bacteria; kingdom Bacillati; phylum Actinomycetota; class Actinomycetes; order Kitasatosporales; family Streptomycetaceae; genus Streptomyces; species Streptomyces sp. NPDC043952. The sequence goes on along the minus strand of NZ_JBWKES010000005.1, from coordinate 111,735 downwards.
TCGAGCGCGACGGCGTATGGCACGACAGCCACGCGCACCCGGTGCCGGACGCGGTGCTCGGCATCCTGGCCGACCTCGCCTCCCGTGCCGCCCCGCCCGGAGTGCTGCTGGAACGCGACGAGAACTTCCCCGAACCGGCCGAGCTGGAGCGGGAGTTGGCGGCGATCCGGAAGGTGGTGGAGGGCGGGCGGCAGGTTACCGAGGGGGTCGAGCGGTCCGTTCCGGCCGAGAGGACGGACCGCGCGGACGACGCGGACGCCGGAGACGACGCGGACGCGTCGGGTTACGCGGACGCCGAGGACGCCCGGCAGCGGCTCGGGGTCGCCCAGGCCGCCGTGCTGTCCTCGCTGGTGGCCGGGACGCCCGTGCCCGAGGGGTTCGACCGGGTACGCCTCGGCGTGCAGGCGCGGGCGCTCGCGGCGAAGCGGGCGGACGTGGTGGCGAAGGTGGCGCCGGAACTGCCGGTGCTGCTGGGGGCGTCGTACCGGGAGGCGTTCCTGGAGTACGCGCGAAAGCGGCCGATGCGCGGGGGCTACCGGTGGGACGCGCTGGACTTCGCCGCGTTCCTGCTGGACGGGAAGCGGCCGGGGCTCCCCCGGCGGGAGCTGCGCCAGTGGTGGCTGGACCGGTCGGGCCCGGCACCGAGGGGGCGGGTGGCACGCACGGCGCGGAGGCTGTTGCGGGGACGGTCCTGAGGCGGCCGGAAGGAGCGCGGGACTGTCTCGACACGCAGCCGCGACCAGCCACGACGCTCCCGCGCCCGACGGCGGTCAGCCAACCGGCACGACCCCCCTCCGCATGTGAAAATCACCTCGCGCACGCCCTCATCCCTCACATACAAAACACCTCATGCTCTGGCTCCTCCTTCTGCTCCCCGCCTGGGCGCTCGCCGGTACGGCCTGTGCCCGCCTCTGCCTCGCGGCGGTGCGCGCCGCGGACTCGGACCCGGATCCCCAAGCGGTGGGCGCGGACCACGAACTGACCCTGTACGAGGCGGCGTTCCTGTCCGGCGGACCCCAGCGGGTCGCCGACGTCTCCCTCCTCGCCATGGCCCGCCAGCGCCGCCTGCACCTCGCCCACACCGGCTGGGCCACCGTCGTCGACCCGCACGGCCGGGACGACATCGAGCGGTCCGTCATAGGCGCGATCGGCCCCGACGGGCAGTCGCGCATCGCGCCGGTGCGCACCCGCACCGCCCGCGCCGACGCCGTACGACGCCTCGCCGACCGCCTCGTGCGCAGTGGTCTCGCCGTGCCCGACACCGGGGGCCTCACCATCGGCGCGGCGGTGCGCCAGGTGCGGGCCGCCGCGCTCGCCGTCGCGGTCCTCGGCGGCGCCGCGCTGCTGCTGCCCGTCCAGGCCGGCACCTCGCGCCTGCTGGTCGGCCTGTGGTTCCTGCTGCCCCTCACGCTGTCGCTGAGCTGCCTGGTCCTGGCCCGCTTCGAGGTGCACCCGTACTCGCCCTGGGCCTCCCCCGCCGGGCAGCGGCTGCTGGGCGCGCTGCTGCGGCGGCGCGGCGCCGAGCGGCCGTTCCTCGTCCGGGTCGCGCTGCGCGGCATCCGCGCGATCGGCGAACCGGAGCTGCGCGCGGCCTTCACCCACCGCGACGCGCCACACCGGGACTAAGACCTCTCCGGGGGGCGCACAGGCGCGTTGGCGGCCGACACCGCCCGTGCGGTGCTTGCCTTCCCCGGCGCGGGAACGAAACATCCCTGGTGTCCGCCGCCTCGCCGCGCCCGAAGGGATGCCGGATGAAAGCTTTCGCCCGCTGCTCGGCCGCCGCGTCCTTGCTGCTCGCCACCCTGACCGCCGCCCCGGCGAGTGCCGCGCCGGGCCCGGTCGGCGCCGCCGCCGAGCTGCGCGGCACCATCGTCGCCGCCCTCCGCGCCCGCGCCACCGGAATCCGCTACGGCGACTGCGACCCCGCCGAGGTGCCGGCCGTCCCGCATCCCCCGGCCGGCCTGCGCTGCGGCACCGTCTCCGTCCCCCTGGACTACGCCCACCCGGACGGCGAGCAGATCGAACTGACCGTCAGCCGCACCCCGGCCACCGGCAAGGACGGCGGGCGCGCGGTCCCCCGGCAGGGCGCCCTCGTGTACAACCCCGGCGGCCCCGGCGCCTCCGGCATGTACTTCGCGCTGGCCGGCACGCTGCCCGTGTGGAAACGGATCGCGGCCGCGTACGACCTCGTCGGCTACGCCCCGCGCGGGGTGGGCCGCTCCGCGCCGCTGTCCTGCGAGGACCCGAGGCAGTACGGCAAGGCGCCCACCCTGGCGCCGACGCGGCCCTCTGAGTCGTACAAACGCCGGCGCGTGGCGGAGGCGAAGGCGTACGCCCGCGGCTGCGCCCGGCGCTCGGGCTCCGGGCTGCGCTTCGTCAACTCCCTGAACAACGCGCGGGACCTGGACGTCCTGCGGGCCGCGCTGGGCGAGGACCGGCTGACGTTCATGGGCGCGTCGTACGGCACCTACTACGGCTCCCTGTACGCGGCGATGTTCCCCTCCCATGTGCGCCGCATGGTGCTGGACGCCCCGGTGGACCCGGACCCGGCGAAGATCTGGTACCGCGGCAACCTCGACCAGTCGGCCGCGTTCGAGCGGCGCTGGGCGGACGTGCGGGACTGGATCGCCCGGCACGACGGCGTCTACCGGCTCGGTGACACGCCGCGGAAGGTGCAGGCGAGCTACGACACCGCCGCCGCGCGGCTCGCCCGGAGACCGGCGGGCGGGAAGGTCGGGCCGGGCCAGTTGCAGAACGCGTTCCTGACGGCCGCGTACTACGACAGCTACTGGCCGGGCCGGGCCGCCGCGCTCTCGGCCTATCTGCACGGCGACCCGAAGCCGCTGGTCACGCTGGCCTCGCCGGATCCCAAGGCGGCCGCGGCGGCGGAGAACGGCGGCGCCGTGTACACGGCCGTCGAGTGCAACGACGCGCCCTGGCCCACGAGTTGGGCGGTCTGGGACCGGGACAACACCCGGCTGGCCCGCCGCGCGCCCTTCGAGACCTGGGACAACGCGTGGATGAACCTGCCCTGCGCGTACTGGCCCGAGCCGCGGCAGCGGCCCCTGGACGTGGGGACCGGGGCCGGTGCGCTGCCCCCGGTGCTGGTCCTTGCGGCCGAGCGAGGGGCGGGAGCGCCATACGCGGGGGGGATTGACCTAAAACAGCGGTTGGC
>NZ_JBWKES010000005.1:0-108550 GCF_056435325.1 Streptomyces sp. NPDC043952 | reverse complement strand
TTCGCCGCGGCCCGTACGCGCTCTCCCCCCCCCCCCCCCCCCCTCTCCCCCCCCCTCCCCCCCTCCCCCCCCCCCCCCCCCCCCCCCCCCCCCCCCTGCCCCCGGTGCTGGTCCTGGCGGCCGAGCGGGACGCGGCCGCGCCGTACGCGGGGGCCCTGGACATGAACCGGCGGCTGGCCGGCTCCCGGCTGGTGACCGAGCGGGGCGCGGGCACCCACGGCATCGGCGGCGGCCCCAACACGTGCGTCGACGGCTATCTGGACGACTACCTGCTGACGGGCCGCCTCCCGGCGCGGAACGCGTCCTGCGCGCCCCGCGCCGAACCCGTCCCCGGCCGAAAGCGGGCGGCGGGATGAGCGGGTCGGGCCTTACGCCAGCCCGGCCACCAGCTCGGCCACGTCCTTGCGGCGGCCCGTGAAGAACGGGACCTCCTCGCGGACGTGCCTGCGCGCCTCGGAGCCGCGCAGGTGGCGCATGAGGTCGACGATGCGGAACAGCTCGTTCGCCTCGAAGGCGAGGATCCACTCGTAGTCGCCCAGCGAGAACGAGGCGACCGTGTTGGCGCGCACGTCCGGGAAGCCGCGGGCCATCTTGCCGTGGTCGGCGAGCATGCGGCGGCGGTCCTCGTCGGGCAGCAGGTACCAGTCGTACGAGCGCACGAAGGGGTAGACGCTCACGTAGTCGCGGGGCGTCTCGTCGGCGAGGAACGCGGGGATGTGCGAGCGGTTGAACTCGGCCGGGCGGTGCAGCGCCATGTTGGACCACACCGGCTCCAGCGCCCGCCCCAGCTTGGTGCGGCGGAAGAGGCTGTACGCCTCCTGGAGCTGGTCGCTGGTCTCCGCGTGCCACCAGATCATCAGGTCGGCGTCGGCCCGCATACCGGACAGGTCGTACGTGCCGCGGATCGTCACGTCCTTGGCGGCGAGCTGGTCGAACAGCTCCTGGACCTCGTCGGCGTAGCCCGCGCGGTCGGCCGGGAGCACGTCCTTCAGCTTGAAGACCGACCACAGGGTGTAGCGGATGACATCGTTCAGGTCCTTGGCCAGCTTGCCCTTGTTGGGGATCCTGCCGGACTCGGTGGTGGGGGCGTCGTCACTCATGGTTCCTATTCTCCCGCTCCGCCGTGCAGGCTCTGCACCGGGTGGGCGGTCAGCTCCTCGACCCCGCGCAGATCACCGGACAGCTGGTCGACGGCCGCCTCGGCGCTCGCGACGCACGCGGGGATGCCCACGCCGTCGTACTGCGCGCCGCAGACCGCGAGCCCCGGAAGCTTGGCGATGTGCTCGCGGATGCGGGCCACCCGCGAGTGGTGCCCGACCGGGTACTGGGGCAGCCCGTCCCTCCAGCGGGTGACCCGGCTCTCGACGGGCGCGGCCTCGATGCCGGCGGCCTCGCGGAGGTCGTGCCGGGAGGCCTCGACCAGGTCGGCGTCGTCCCGGCCGAGGACCGCCGTCTCGCCGTACCGCCCGACCGAGGTGCGCAGCACGACCGTGTCCGGGTCGTCCTCGGCGATCCAGCCCCACTTCTGGGAGGCGAAGGTGGCGGCCTTGATGGTGTGTCCGTCGACGGGCGGCACCAGGAAGCCGCTGCCCTCGGGCAGGGACAGGTCGGCCCGCCGGTAGGCGAGGGTGATCAGGGCCATGGAGGCGTACTCGACGGCGGCCAGCTCGGCGGCGGCGGCCGGGGACTCGGGGCGCAGCAGCCGGGCGGCGGCCGGGGCGGGTACGGCGACCACCACGGCGTCGGCGTGCAACGGCTGTCCGCCCGCGGTGATCCGCCAGCCGCCCGCGGGCTCCCGGCGCAGCTCGGTGACGGGGGTGCCGGTGCGGATCTCGCCGCCGCGCGCCCGGACGGACTCGGCGACCGCGAGCGGCAGGGTGCCCACGCCGCCCTCGATGCCCATGAACACGGGCCCGCTCTGCTGGGCCGCGGCGGCCCTGGCCTGGATCTCGCGGACGCCCTCGGTCAGCGCGGCGTGCGCGCGGGCGGCCTGGAAGAGCTGGGGGACGGCGGAGCGCATGGAGATGCGGTACGCGTCGCCCGCGTACACCCCGCCGAGCAGGGGTTCGACCAGGCGGTCCACGACCTCGCGGCCGAGCCGGGCCGCCACGTACTCCCCCACCGCCACGTCGTCGCCGACTTCGGTGCGGGGCAGGACGGTGTCCTGTTCGATGCGGGCCAGGCCGTCCTCGGACAGGACGCCGGCGAGCGCGGCGGCGGTGCCGGGCACGCCCATCACATGGCCCTTGGGCATGGGGCGCAGCGCGCCGCGGGTCCACAGGGCGGCGCTCGCCACGGCCGGGGGCTGGAGCCGGTCCCCGAGCCCTGCCTCGCGGGCGAGGGCGACGGCCTCGGGGCGGCGCGCGAGCATCGACTCGGCACCGAGATCGACCCGCACGCCCGCGATCTCGCCGGGCAGCAGCTTGCCGCCGACCCGCTCGGACGCCTCCAGGACCGTCACCCGCGCGCCGCGCGCCAGCAGCCGGTGGGCGGCGGCCAGACCGGCGATACCGGCTCCGATGACGACGGCGTGCCCCGAACTCGTACCCGTTGCGCTCATGGTGCCCACTCTCTCAGACCCCACTGACAGTCCGGACGGGGCCGTAGGTCCCGTGTCCCGTGGCGCCCCGGACCCTCTAGCGTGTTCCCATGAGCACGCATCAGGGGCGGGAGCGGCTGGTCGTCGTCGGCGGGGACGCCGCGGGCATGTCGGCGGCGTCGCAGGCGCGGCGCCTGAAGGGGCCGGAGGACCTGGAGATCGTGGCGTTCGAGCGCGGTCACTTCACCTCGTTCTCGGCGTGCGGCATCCCCTACTGGGTGGGCGGCGCCGTCTCCGGGCGGGACGAGCTGATCGCCCGCACCCCCGAGGAGCACCGCGCGCGGGGCATCGACCTGCGGCTGCGCACCGAGGTCACGGAGATCGACGTGGCGGGGCAGCGGGTGCGCGCGCGGGACGTGGATTCCGGCACCGAGTCCTGGACGTCGTACGCCAAGCTGGTGATCGCCACCGGGGCCCGTCCGGTCCGCCCGGAGCTGCCGGGCGCGGACGCCACCGGGGTGCACGGCGTGCAGACCCTGGACGACGGGCAGGCGCTGATCGACACGCTGGCCGGCACCGGGGGCCGGCGCGCGGTGGTCGTGGGCGCCGGGTACATCGGCGTGGAGATGGCCGAGGCGCTGATCGACCGGGGCTTCGAGGTGACGGTCGTCAACCGCGGCGAGGAGCCGATGTCCACCCTCGATCCGGACATGGGCCGCCTGGTGCACCGCGCCATGGAGGGGCTCGGCATCACCATGGTGAACGGCGCCGAGGTCACCAAGATCCTCACCGGCGAGGACGGCCGGGTCCGCGCGGTGGCCACCCAGCACGCCGAGTACCCGGCCGACGTGGTGGTCCTCGGCATCGGCGTCCGCCCCGAGACCGCCCTCGCGCGCGCCGCCGGGCTGCCGCTCGGCGCGCACGGCGGGCTGCTCACCGACCTGGCCCTGCGGGTGCGCGGCCAGGAGAACATCTGGGCGGGCGGCGACTGCGTGGAGGTCCTGAACCTGGTCTCCGGGCAGGAGCAGTACGTCCCGCTGGGCACCCACGCCAACAAGCACGGGCAGGTCATCGGCACCAACGCGGGCGGCGGCTATGCGACCTTCCCCGGCGTGGTCGGCACGGCGGTCAGCAAGGTCTGCGACCTGGAGATCGCCCGCACCGGTCTGCGCGAGAAGGACGCGCGCCGGGTGGGCCTGGAGTTCGAGGCGGTCACCATCGAGTCGACCAGCCGGGCCGGCTACTACCCCGGCGCCTCCCCGATGACGGTCAAGATGCTCGCCGAGCGCCGCACCGGGCGGCTGCTCGGGGTGCAGATCGTGGGGCGCGAGGGCGCGGCCAAGCGGGTGGACATCGCGGCGGTGGCGCTGACCGCGCGGCTGACGGTGGAGCAGATGACCGCCCTGGACCTCGGCTACGCACCGCCGTTCTCACCGGTGTGGGACCCGGTGCTGGTGGCCGCGCGCAAGGCGGCACAGCGGGTGCGCGGGAGCTGACCGGCTCGGGCTCGTTCGGCGCGATCACTCGATTGACCGCGGGCTCGCGGGGCACTACTTCTTCGTGGTCATCCCCGTCCATGACATCAACCCGGTGCGCCGCACCCCGTGGGTGACGTACGCCCTGATCCTCGCGAACGTCCTCGTGTTCCTGTCGACGCCCGGCATGCCCGGCTCGCTGACCGGCGCGGAGAACCTGGCGCAGCTGTGCCATCTGGAGGCCTTCATGGACCGCTTCGCGGCGGTCCCGAGGGAGCTGATCCACGGCCAGGTTCCCCAGCTCGTACCGACCGGCCAGGTGGGCGTGGGCCCGCACGGCCCCGGCTGTGTGGTGGCCCCGCGCGGCTTCCACAAGTCGCCGCCGCTGTCGGTGTTCACGGCGATGTTCGTGCACGGCAGCTGGCTGCACCTGCTGGGCAACATGCTGTTCCTGCTGATCTTCGGCAACAACGTCGAGGACCGGATGGGCCACATCCGCTTCTTCGTCTTCTACGTCGTCTGCGGCTACGCGGCCGGGTACGGCTTCGCGCTGCTCAACGCCGGTTCGGGCGCCCCGCTGATCGGCGCGTCGGGCGCGATCGCCGGGGTGCTCGGCGCCTACCTCGTGCTGTGGCCCGGAGCACGGGTGTGGGTGCTGGTGCCGTTCCTGGTGTTCCTGCCGCTGCGGCTGCCGGCCTGGCTGGTGCTGGGCTTCTGGTTCGTGCTCCAGGCCGTGTACTCGTCCGGGCAGGGGGTGTCCGGCGCGGGCACGGTGGCGTACGTGGCGCACGTGATCGGCTTCCTGGTGGGGCTGCTCATCGCCCTGCCGCTCAGGCCGGGCACCCCGCCCCCGCCGGAGCCGCCCGGCCTGCTGTTCGGCAGGCGCGCGCGGTCCTCCTACCCGACCTGGTGAATCAGCGGGCGCTCGCGGAGTGCACGTACTCCACGAGCCGGGTCAGCGCGTCGGGGTCGGTGCTGGGCATCACGCCGTGGCCGAGGTTGAAGACATGGCCCTCCAGGCCCGCGGCGGCGTCCAGCACCTCCTGCGCCTTGGTCTCGACGACGTCCTTGCCGGCGAACAGCACGGTCGGGTCCAGGTTGCCCTGGAGCGCCTTGCCGGGGCCGACGCGGCGGGCGGCCTCGTCCAGCGGGACGCGCCAGTCGACGCCGACGACGTCCGCGCCGGCCTCGCCCATCAGGCCCAGCAGCTCGCCGGTGCCCACGCCGAAGTGGAGGCGCGGGACGCCGTACCCGGCGACCGCCTCGAACACCTTGGCCGAGGCGGGCAGCACCGAGCGGCGGTAGTCGGCGGGGGCGAGCGCGCCGACCCAGGAGTCGAACAGCTGCACGGCGGAGGCGCCGGCCTCGATCTGGACCTTGAGGAAGGCGGCCGTGATGTCGGCGAGGCGGTCGAGCAGGTCGGCCCACAGCTCGGGGTCGCCGTACATCATCGCCTTGGCGTTCTCGTACGTCCGCGACGGGCCGCCCTCGACCAGGTAGCTGGCCAGCGTGAAGGGAGCGCCGGCGAAGCCGATCAGCGGGGTGGGGCCCAGCTCGCGGGTGAGCATCCCGACGGCCTCGGTGACGTACGAGACGTCCTCGGGGGTCAGGTCGCGCAGCCGGGCCAGGTCGGCGCGGGTGCGGATGGGCTGCTCGACGACCGGGCCGACGCCGGGCTTGATGTCCAGGTCGAGGCCGATGGCCTTGAGCGGGACCACGATGTCGCTGTAGTAGATCGCCGCGTCCACGCCGTGCCGGCGCACCGGCTGGAGGGTGATCTCGGTGACCAGCTCGGGCCGCCTGCACGACTCCAGCATCGGAATGCCCTCGCGCACCTTGAGGTACTCGGGCAGGGAGCGGCCGGCCTGGCGCATGAACCACACGGGGGTGTGCGGCACGGGTTCACGCCTGCACGCCTTGAGGAAGGCGCTGTCGTACGTCGCGGTCGGCTGCTTGCCCGTCGGGGCCTCGTTGGCGGTCACGGGGAAAGTCTCGCATGCCGGTGTGGAGGGGCCGTGCACAGGCGGCGAGGACGTGCACGTCGCGGGGTGTCTTGCCTGCGCAGGGGCACGGTTCCCCTTACTCTTCCCCGCATGGCTGCGGCTCACGGACACAGGTCGGAAGGCGCTGACGGATTGGGCGACGTGAAGGACACCGAGGAGGCGGACCGGCACTCGGGTGCCGCGGGTCCGCCGGCGTTCCGGGCCGCGGTCGAAGCCCTGCGCGGCTGCCGGCTGCGCCCGCAGATCGAGGTGGAGCCGACCCCCGCGCCGCAGCGGCTCGCGCCGTACGCGTACGCGCTGGAGGCGGTGGTGGTCGACGGCGAGCAGGAGCTGGCCGACGGGCGCCTGGTGCTGCTGCACGACCCGGCCGGGCACGACGCCTGGCGGGGCACGTTCCGGCTGGTGACGCTGGTGCGGGCGGAGCTGGAGCCGGAGATGGCGGCCGATCCGCTGCTGCCGGAGGTGTGCTGGTCCTGGCTGACCGGTGCGCTGGGGGCGCGCGGCCTCGGCTACGGCGAGCCGAGCGGCACCGTCACGCGCGCGAGTTCGCACTACTTCGGCGGTCTCGCCGACCGGCCGGCCGCCTCGCAGATCGAGATCCGGGCGTCCTGGACGCCGCGCGAGGGCCTCGGCGGGGTGCCGGACACGGCCGCCCACCTGGTCTCCTGGTGCGATCTGCTGGCCCAGGTCGGGGGGCTGCCGCCGGCCGGTCCGGGCGACGCCTCGGTGGTGACGCTGCCGCAGCGCAGGGGGCCGCAGTCCCGGTGATGTGACGGCGGGTCACGACCGCCGTCCCCCTCCAGGGGGGCTTATTGACCATCTCTTTGTCGATACGGCCACATTGTGACCTCGAATCGCATCCACTCGAACCGATTCGATCTTCGGGTGATCGATCAGCTGTCCGAATTGCACGGATTGTTACTCACTAGATCGTGATCACTCTCTAAAGGCGGACACGTTTGCTGCCGAAGACGACTGTGACCTTGAAAGCACGGTTCGTCCCGGCTTCTTCCCCACAAGCCGGCCCCGTCCCCCACCCAGGAGGCCTGGTGTCCGTTCTCCTTGAGCAACCCGCAAGCCTGGTCGCCTACCGCCCGAACAAGCCGACCGCCATGGTGGTCGTGGCCGACCCGCGTGTGCGCTCCACCGTCACCCGTCATCTGTGGGCGCTCGGTGTGCGCGATGTGATCGAGGCCTCGTCCATCGCGGAGGCTCGTCCCCGCATCGGCAACCCCCGCGACATCTGCGTCGCCGACGTCCACCTGCCCGACGGCTCCGGCCTGACCCTGCTCTCCGAGACCCGCGCCGCGGGCTGGCCCAACGGGCTCGCGCTCTCCGCCGCCGACGACATCGGCGCGGTCCGCAACGCCCTGGCGGGCGGGGTAAAGGGCTACGTCGTCACCGGCACCCGCACCAACATCGGGCTCCCCACCCGCCCCGGCGCCGCCCCCCTCGGCGCCGCCGCCCGTATGCACCGCCGCCCGCCGGGTGCCCCGAGCCACCCGGGCGGCTACCGCGAACTGTCCGGACGCGAGGTCGAGGTGCTGCGACTGGTCGCGGAGGGCCAGTCGAACAAGGCGATCGGCGTGTCCATGGGCCTGTCCGCCCTCACCGTGAAAAGCCACCTCGCCCGCATCGCCCGCAAGCTGGGCACCGGCGACCGGGCCGGCATGGTCGCCGTGGCCCTGCGCACCGGGATCATCCACTGACCCTTCCCCCGCTCCCCGCCCTTTGATCTCCCCTTGCCCCGCCCCACTCCCCTCCCCACCGGCCACGTCCGGAAAACGGCCGTTTCACTCCCCTGAACCGGCGATTTCACCGGGCTGACTGGTTTACGACCCCTCGGTGCCCGTCGACGGAACGTTCCGGCGACGGGTGCTGTCCACGCATGGATACCCTTGACAGGTGACCGACGCCCAAGACACCGCAGCAGACAGCACCCGGCGCAGCCATGGGGACACCCCTCCCGACGACGCCGGATCTTCTGTGACGGAGGCGCCGACACCCCTTCTGGAGCCCCGCGAGGGCGTTCCGCCCGTCGTCGCCGACGACGCCGCGCTCGACCGGGTGGTCGCCGCGTTCGCCGCCGGCTCCGGGCCGGTCGCCGTGGACGCCGAGCGCGCCTCCGGGTACCGCTACGGCCAGCGCGCGTACCTGGTGCAGCTGCGCCGCGAGGGCGCCGGCACCGCACTGATCGACCCCATCGCCTGCCCCGACCTGTCCGCGCTCGGCGAGGCGCTGTCCGGCGTGGAGTGGGTGCTGCACGCGGCCACCCAGGACCTGCCGTGCCTGCGCGAGATAGGCATGCTCCCCACCCGGCTGTTCGACACCGAGCTGGCCGGGCGGCTCGCCGGGTTCCCCCGCGTCGGCCTCGGCGCCATGGTGGAGAACGTGCTCGGCTTCGTCCTGGAGAAGGGCCACTCCGCCGTCGACTGGTCCACCCGCCCGCTGCCCGAGCCGTGGCTGCGCTATGCCGCGCTGGACGTCGAACTCCTCGTGGACCTGCGCGACGCCCTGGAGAAGGAGCTGGACCGCCAGGGCAAGCTGGAGTGGGCCCTCCAGGAGTTCGACGCGATCGCGAGCGCCCCGCCGGCCGAGCCCCGCAAGGAACCGTGGCGCCGTACGTCCGGGATGCACAAGGTACGGCGGCGCCGGCAGCTGGCGGTCGTACGGGAGCTGTGGGAGACGCGGGACCGGATCGCGCAGCGGCGGGACGTCTCGCCGGGCAAGGTGCTGCCGGACGCGGCGATCGTGGAGGCGGCGCTGGCCCTGCCGGGCACTGTGCACGCGCTGGCCGCGCTGAACGGATTCGGGCACCGCACCGGGCGCCGGCAGCTGGAGCAGTGGCAGGCGGCGGTGGACCGGGCGAAGGCACTGCCCGAGTCGGAGCTGCCGCAGCCGGGGCAGCCGGTGACGGGTCCGCCCCCGCCGCGGGCGTGGGCCGACAAGGACCCCTCGGCGGCGGCGCGCCTGTCCGCGGCGCGGGCCGCGGTGACGGCGCTCGCCGAGCGGCTGTCCATGCCCCAGGAGAACCTGATCTCCCCGGACACGGTCCGCCGGCTCTGCTGGCAGCCGCCCGCCGTGGTCGACGCCGGGTCCGTCTCGGCGGCACTCGCGGGGTACGGGGCACGGCCATGGCAGGTGGAGCTGGTGACGCCGGTCCTGGCGGCCGCGCTGTCGGGGAAGGGTGCCTGAGCGCGGACGGGGCGCCCGCGGAGCGCCGGGCGGGAGTGTCTGAACGCCGAGCGGTCGGTGACGTACGGCGGCGGCCGTGGGTCGTCGCGGGGTGCCCGCGTGGTTTCCCGCGCCGCTGCGGGGGCGGGTCCGGGGCGTCGTAATCGCGCCAAGATGGCGGCCACCAGTGTGACCTTCGCCGCTACCCGCCGGTGGACTGGGCAGCTACATTACTCACAAGTAGCATGGGCTTAAGCAAGCGCTCAGCGTCCCGCACCATGGAGGAGAGCCATCGTGCCTCGTACCGTCAGGGACGTCGTCTTCGTCGACGGCGTCCGCACCCCGTTCGGCAAAGCGGGCCCGAAGGGCATCTACCACGAGACTCGTGCCGACGACCTCGTCGTCAAGGCGATCCGGGAGCTGCTGCGCCGCAACCCCGGACTGGACCCGAAGAAGATCGACGAGGTCGCCATCGCCGCGACCACGCAGATCGGCGACCAGGGCCTGACCCTCGGCCGCACCGCCGGCATCCTCGCGGGCCTGCCGCAGTCCGTGCCCGGTTACTCCATCGACCGCATGTGCGCCGGCGCGCTGACCGCCGTGACGACCACCGCCGGCTCGATCGCCTTCGGTGCCTATGACGCCGTCATCGCCGGCGGTGTCGAGCACATGGGCCGCCACCCGATGGGCGAGGGCGTGGACCCGAACCCGCGGTTCGTCAGCGAGAAGCTGGTGGACGAGTCGGCCCTGTTCATGGGCATGACCGCGGAGAACCTGCACGACCGCTACCCGAGCATCACCAAGCAGCGCGCCGACGAGTACGCCGTGCGCTCGCAGGAGAAGGCCGCCAAGGCGTACGCCGACGGCAAGATCCAGCAGGACCTGGTGCCGATCTCGGTGCGCCGCACCACCCCCGAGACCGGCGAGACCGGCTGGGGCCTGGTGACCGCCGACGAGCCGATGCGCCCGGGCACCACCCTGGAGAACCTCGCGGGCCTCAAGACGCCGTTCCGCGTGCACGGCCGGGTCACCGCGGGCAACGCGGCCGGTCTGAACGACGGTGCCACCGCGTCGATCATCGCGTCCGAGGACTTCGCCCGCGAGCACGACCTGCCGGTCAGGATGCGTCTGGTCTCCTACGCCTTCGCCGGCGTGGAGCCCGAGGTCATGGGCTACGGCCCGATCCCGGCCACCGAGAAGGCGCTCGCCAAGGCGGGCCTGTCCATCTCCGACATCGGCCTGTTCGAGATCAACGAGGCCTTCGCCGTCCAGGTCCTGGCCTTCCTCGAGCACTACGGCATCGCGGACGACGACGCGCGCGTCAACCAGTACGGCGGCGCCATCGCCTTCGGCCACCCGCTGGCCTCCTCCGGCGTCCGCCTGATGACGCAGCTGGCCCGCCAGTTCGAGGAGCAGCCGCACGTCCGCTACGGCCTGACCACCATGTGCGTCGGCTTCGGCATGGGCGCGACGGTCATCTGGGAGAACCCGCACTTCGAGGGGGACAAGTGAGCACCACCGAGCTTCTCGAGCAGGCCGCGAGCCTGTTCCCCGACGAGGTCGTCACCAGTGCGCACGTCCGCCACTTCGACCTCCCCTTCGGCGCCGGCCGCTTCGCGCTGATCACGCTGGACAACGGCCTGGACCACACCAAGCCGACCACCTTCGGGCCCGCCTCGCTCGCCAACCTGAACGCGGCGATCGACCAGGTCGAGAAGGAGGCCGCCGAGGGCGCGATCGCCGGTATCGGCATCACCGGCAAGCCGTTCATCTTCGCGGTCGGCGCCGACCTCAAGGGCGTCGAGCTGCTGAAGGAGCACGAGCACGCGCTCGCCATCGGCAAGGGCGGTCACGAGGTCTTCAAGCGCCTCTCGGGCCTCGCCGTGCCGACCTTCGCCTACTACAACGGCGCGGCCATGGGCGGCGGCGTCGAGGTCGGTCTGCACTGCACCTACCGGACCGTCTCGCAGGCGATCCCGGCGTTCTCGCTGCCCGAGGTCTTCCTCGGCCTGGTCCCCGGCTGGGGCGGCTGCACCCTGCTGCCGAACCTGATCGGCGCCGACAAGGCCGTCTCGGTCATCATCGAGAACTCGCTGAACCAGAACAAGCAGCTCAAGGGCAAGCAGGTCTTCGAACTCGGCATCGCCGACGCCCTGTTCGAGGGTGCCGACTTCCTGGAGCAGTCGCTGCTGTGGACGGCGAAGGTCCTCAAGGGCGACATCACGGTCGAGCGCCCGGAGATCGACCGCGGCGAGGCGTGGGACCAGGCCGTCGCCAGGGGCCGCTTCATCGCCGACTCCAAGGTGCACGGCGCCGCCCCGGCCGCCTACCGCGCCCTGGACATCATCGAGGCCGCCAGGAACGGTGACCTCCAGCAGGGTTACGACGCCGAGGACCAGGCGCTCGCCGACCTGATCATGGGCGGCGAACTGCGCGCCGGCATCTACTCGTTCAACCTGGTGCAGAAGCGCGGCAAGCGTCCCGCGGGCGCCCCGGACAAGAACCTGGCCCGCCCGGTCACCAAGGTCGGCGTCGTCGGCGCCGGTCTGATGGCCAGCCAGCTCGCGCTGCTGTTCCTGCGCCGCCTGGAGGTGCCGGTCGTGCTGACCGACATCGACCAGGAGCGCGTCGACAAGGGTGTGGGCTACGTCCACGCCGAGATCGACAAGCTGCTCGGCAAGGGCCGTATCAACCAGGACAAGGCCAACCGCCTCAAGGCGCTGGTCACCGGTGTCCTGGACAAGGCCGAGGGCTTCGCGGACGCGGACTTCGTCATCGAGGCCGTGTTCGAGGAGATGAGCGTCAAGCAGAAGGTGTTCGCGGAGGTCGAGGCGGTCGCCCCGGCGCACGCGATCCTCGCGACGAACACCTCCTCGCTGTCGGTGTCGGAGATGGCCGCCAAGCTCCAGCACCCCGAGCGGGTCGTGGGCTTCCACTTCTTCAACCCGGTCGCGATCCTGCCGCTGCTGGAGATCGTCCGCGGCGAGCAGACCGACGACGCCTCCCTGGCCACCGCGTTCGCGGTCGCCAAGAAGCTGAAGAAGACCGCGGTGCTGGTCAAGGACGCCCCGGCGTTCGTCGTGAACCGCATCCTGACCCGCTTCATGGGCGAGATCCAGAACGTCATCGACGAGGGCACCCCGGTCGAGGTCGCCGAGAAGGCGGTCGAGCCGCTGGGCCTGCCGATGTCCCCGCTGGTCCTGCTCGAACTGGTCGGCCCGGCGATCGGCCTGCACGTCTCGGAGACCCTGAACCGGGCCTTCCCGGACCGCTTCACGGTGTCCCCGAACCTCAAGGCCGTGGTCGAGGCCGGCAAGCGTGGCTTCTACGTCTACGACAGCGGCAAGCCGGAGCTGGACCCGGAGGTCGCCGCGCTCCTCAAGCAGGGCGATGTCGCCCTGACCGAGGAGCAGGTGCGCGAGCGCGTCCTGGACGCGGTGGCGCAGGAGATCGGGCTCATGCTGGACGAGGGTGTCGTGGCCGAGGCCCAGGACATCGACCTGTGCCTGATCACGGGCGCCGGCTGGCCCTTCCACCTGGGCGGCATCACGCCGTACCTGGACCGCGAGGGCGTCTCGCAGCGGGTGAACGGCAAGCCGTTCCTGGCTCCGGGCGTGGCGAGCGTCCCGGCGTAACACCGGCAGCACCGACGTGCAGGGCCCCCGCCCCCTTGGGTTCTAACGGTCCTCGCAACACCCGCGATCTGTGGGAGTTGCGAGGACCGTGGCCGTTGAACGTGATTTTGCGGGGGTGCGGGAGCGTTTCCTTGCCCGGCTGGATGTCGTGGGGAACGTGACCGTCGTGGCGCATGAGCTGGGGGTGAACCGGAACACCGCTTTCGCCTGGGCTCGGAAGGCCGGACGGAGCTCGGTGCGTCTGCCGCGGCGGCATCCCGGGCGGAACGAGTACGAGCGGCTTCGGGCCGCCGGTGTCGCACGCCGGGTGGCGGCCCGGCAGGTCGGTGTGAACGAGCGCACGGCCAAGGACTGGGACTGGGGCGTCAAGAAGAGCGGCACCACGCGCACTTATGCCGACGGGCGCCGTGTCGACTACACCACCGGGACCGTCACGATGGGCGGTGTGACCACGCCACCGGTGGGCCTGAAGGCCCTGGAGAAGCAGCTTCACCCGCGGTTCCTGACGCTCGCGGAGCGGGAGAAGATCCGTGATCTCTGTGCGGCCGGGCAGTCGCTGAGGGCGGTCGGACGGGCTCTGGGGCGGCCGGCGAGCACGGTCAAGCGCGAGATCGACGCGAACTCGGGCAGCGAGGGCTGTCAGCCCTGCGCAGCCCACCGTGCGGCGGCCGTGCGCAGGCCCCGGCCCAAGGAGCGCAAGCTGCTGCGTGAGGGCCGGCTGCGGTGCTTCGTCCAGGACGGACTGCGCGGGCGCTGGTCGCCGGAGCAGATCTGTCACGCTCTGGGCAAGGAGTATCCCGACGACCGGAGCATGCGGGTGAGCGTGGAGACGATCTGCCAGGCGCTGTATTTCCAGGCCCGCGGCGGCCTGAAGCGGGAGGTCCAGGCCGCCGTCCGTTCCGGCCGGACCCGCCGCAAGCCACGCCGGGACCCTGAGCGGCGCACCCCGCGGTTCATCGACCCGATGGTGATGATCAGCGACCGGCCCGCCGCCGTCGAGGACCGGGCGGTGCCCGGTCACTGGGAAGGCGACCTGATCATCGGCGCGGGCGGCCGTTCTGCGATCGCCACCCTGGTCGAGCGCAGCACCCGCTACACCATGCTGGTCCACCTGCCGGGCGGAGCCCACGACGCCGAGACCGTCCGTGACGGGCTCGTCGCCACGATCCAGACCCTGCCCGACCACCTGCGCGGCTCCCTCACCTGGGATCAGGGCAGCGAGATGGCACGGCACAAGCAGTTCAGCATGGCCACCGGCATGCCCGTCTACTTCTGCGACCCGGCATCCCCCTGGCAACGCGGCTCGAACGAGAACACGAACGGGCTGCTGCGGCAGTACTTCCCCAAGGGCACCGATCTGAGCGTCCACAGCCCCGAAGACCTCGAACACGTCGCCCAGGAACTCAACGGCCGCCCACGCAAGACGCTCGGCTGGGATACCCCAGCCGAGCGTCTACGTGATCTACTCACCACCTAAACCAGGCGGTGTTGCAACGACCCCTGGAACCCAAGTTCCGCCGCCGGGGGCCCTTTCGCACGTCCACCCGGCGGGGCCCAGCCGCAGGCGCGCCCCGGCAGCCCTGACCGGGTCGGCCCCATGACGGCCAGGGCCCGCCGGTCCGGGCAGGGGCTCAGGCGGTCCGCCTCGCCTCCAGCGCGAAGCCCACCCACCCGGCAAGGCCCAGCCACCAAAGCGACCCGGCAACCCTCGACAGATCCGCACCAAAGCGACCACGACCCACCGACACGCCGCGGACTCACACGACCCGCCACGCCCCCGACGCAAACCCCACCCACCCGGCCTGAGCAGACCGGCGCCCAAGGCGGCCAGGGCGCGGGCTCAGGCGGTCCGCCATGCCTCCAGTGCGAGGCCCGGCTCGTTCTTGCGGCGGGTCAGCAGTAGCCGGCCGGTCGACGGGGAGAGCGTCGCGGCGACCACCCGGCCGTCCGCGTCCGTCGCGAGGGACACCCGCGCGTCCACCGTGAGCGGCGGGCCCGACTCGGTCCACCAGGCGCCCGCGGACTCCAGTTCGGTCGGGTAGGCGGCGAAGGCGACACGGCCGGTGGCCGAGCGCTGGGCCAGCAGGGTGCAGTCGTGGCCGTCGAGGTCGCAGCGGACGGCGCTGACCGGGCCGTGGCCCGCGGCGGGCAGCAGGGTGACCGGCTTGCCGCCGGGCCGCCACGCGCACAGTCCGCCGTCGGTGCCGGTGTAGTAGAGCGTCGTACTGCCGGCGGACGTGGCGAGGGCGTACAGGCTCCCCGGACGCACCGGCGCCTTCAGGGACTCCTGGAGGACGGGCTGGGCACCGGGGGCCTCCTGACGCCAGTACAGGACGCCCTCGGGGCCCGCCGCGTACAGCTCGACCCTGCCGGACTCCCCCGTCACCGCGGCGAGTCCGTCCTGGACGCCCTGGCCGCCGAGGTCCCGCCAGGGCTCCCAGCCGCCCTTCTCCTTCTGCGCGAGCATGCTGACGCCGCCGCCCTTGTTGCGCACGAAGACATGGGCGCGGCCCTCGGCGTCCACGGCGACGGCGGGCCGGCCGGTGCGGTCGCCCTTCTTGTCGGGGTGGCCGACCGGGCTCCAGTCCAGGGCGGCGAGGTGGGCGCGGAAGTGGGTGGAGTGCACGAGGCCCGCCTCGCCGTTGCCGGTGGGCCGCCAGGACACCAGGTGGGCGTAGCCGTCCGCGCCCTGGCCGAGGGCCTGGACGGGATGCAGTTTCTGTTCGCCGCCGACCTTGCGCGGACCGGTCCAGGGGCCGCCGGGGGCGCTCTCCGCCCGGCACAGCAGGGCGTCGCCCGACGACTGGTAGACACTGAGCCGGCCGTCTCGGCCGCGAAGGAGCCAGTCTCCGTTCACCCGGTCACTTTAAGCCGGAGCCCTGAGCGCCCGGCGGACGGGGCACCATGGCGGGTATGACGAACACCCCGGACACCACCGCCGCCCCGGACCCGGCCCCGCCCCTGCTCATCGTCGACGGCGCCAATGTCGTCGGTTCCGTGCCCGACGGCTGGTGGCGGGACCGGCGCGGGGCCGCCGAACGGCTGCGCGACCGCCTGGTGGCGTACGCCGGTTCGGGTACGGCGGAGCTGCCCGGCCCGCTGGAACTGGTGCTGGTGGTCGAGGGGGCCGCGCGCGGGGTGCCCTCCGTGCCCGGAGTACGGGTGGAGGAGGCGCCGGGCAGCGGGGACGACCGGATGGTGGAGCTGGTGGCGGAGGCGGCGGGCCGGGTCTGTCTGGTGGTTACCGCGGACCGTGAACTGCGGCGCCGGGTGACGGAGCTGGGCGCGCGGGTGACCGGGCCGCGCGCGGTGCTCGGCTGAGCCGGTGACGCCGCCCGGCGGGATACGACGACGGCGGGGCGGGTCACGACATCGGTGGCGCGGGCTCCGGCTCGGGCTGCTCGGGGCGGGCGAGGCGGCTGTGCGAACGACCGTAGAGGAAGTAGACGACGAAACCGATCACCATCCAGATGGCGAACCGCAGCCAGGTCTCGGCGGGCAGATTGAGCATCAGCCAGAGCGTGGCGCACACGGACAGGATCGGGATGAACGGCACCCAGGGGGTGCGGAAGGCGCGGGGCAGGTCCGGTCGCGTTCTGCGCAGAATGATCACACTGATCGCGACGACCACGAAGGCGAACAATGTGCCGATGTTGACCAGTTCGGCAAGCTCGCTGAGGCTGGTGAAACCGGCGACGATCGCGATGATCACACCGAGCAGGATGGTCGGCCGGTGCGGGGTCCGGAACCTGGGGTGGACCCGCGAGAAGAACCGCGGCAGCAGCCCGTCCCGGCTCATCGCGAAGAACACCCGCGTCTGGCCGAGCAGCAGGATCAGGCAGACGGTGGTCAGTCCGATCGCGGCGCCGAAGCTGATCACGCCCGCGTACCAGGGGTGCCCGATGGCCTTGAACGCGTCGGCGAGCGGGGCGTCCACGGACAGCCGGGTGTAGTTCTGCATGCCGGTGACGACGACCGAGACGGCCACGTAGAGCACGGTGCAGATGATCAGCGAGCCGAGGATGCCGCGCGGCACGTCCCGCTGCGGGTTGCGGGTCTCCTCGGCGGCGGTGGCCACGATGTCGAAGCCGATGAAGGCGAAGAACACCACCGAGGCGGCGGTGAAGATGCCCATCACGCCGAAGTTGGCGGGCGCCCAGCCGAACATCAGCTGCACCAGCGGCGCCCTGAGGCTGGCGCCGGCCGGGACCGGCTGGGCCGGCGGGATGAAGGGATGGTAGTTGCCGGTGCGGACGAAGAAGGCACCGGCGATGATCACGATGAGCACGACAGCCACTTTGATCGCGACGACCAGCGAGGTGATCCGGGCCGACAGTTTCATGCCGAGGACGAGGATCGCGGTCAGGACGAGCACGAGGAGCGCGGCGAGGACGTCGAAGCCGAAGCCGTGGGCGCCGTCCCGGCCCGAGAGGTAGCCCGGCAGGTGCCAGCCCGCGTTGTCCAGCAGTGAGCGGATGTAGCCGGACCAGCCGACCGCGACCACCGCGGTGCCGAGCGCGAACTCCAGCACCAGGTCCCAGCCGATGATCCAGGCGGGCAGCTCGCCCAGGGAGGCGTAGCTGAAGGTGTACGCCGAGCCGGCCACCGGCACCGTGGAGGCGAACTCGGCGTAGCACAGGGCGGCGAGGGCGCAGACCACACCGGCGGCGACGAAGGCCAGGGCGACCGCGGGACCGGCGTTGTTCTTGGCGACCTGTCCGGTCAGCACGAAGATACCGGTACCGATGATCACACCAACGCCGAAAACGGTCAGATCGAGCGCGGAGAGCGACTTCTTGAGCGCATGCTCCGGTTCCTCGGTGTCCCGGATCGACTGCTCGACGTTCTTCGTCCGGAAGAGCGAGCTGCTCACGTTGCTGCCTCCCACGCTTGTCGTCCTCGACCTGGTCGACTTGATCGAGAGGACCGGGACGCGAGTGCCCCGTGACAGGCAGGCTTACGCAAGCGGGCCGGTTCCGCCACCGCAAGGAGGGGCGGAACCGGCCCGGTCGGGAGCGCTGGTCCTAGTCGCGCGCGGATTCCACGGAGTCCACCGGGTCCGCCGTACGGTCGAACCGGCCGTCCAGCTTGGCGACCAGCCCGGTGACCTGGCGGGCGATGTCGGGCGCGGTGAGCCCGATCTCGGCGAGCACCTCGGCGCGGGAGGCGTGGTCGAGGAAGCGCGGCGGGATGCCGAAGTCGCGCAGTGGCACGTCGACGCCCGCGTCGCGCAGCGCCTGCGCGATGGTGGAGCCGACGCCACCGACCCGGCTGTTGTCCTCGACGGTGACGACGACCCGGTGCCGCTCGGCCAGCGGGGCCATCGCCTCGTCCACGGGCTTGACCCAGCGCGGGTCGACCACGGTGGTGGAGATGCCCTGCTTGTCGAGCAGGCCGGCGATCTCCAGGCACATCGGGGCGAGGGCGCCGACGGAGACGAGGAGCACGTCGGGCCGTTCGGTGCCCGCCTCGCGCAGTACGTCCATGCCGCCGACCCGGCCGACGGCGGGGACGGCGGGGCCGACCGCGCCCTTGGAGAAGCGCACCACGGTCGGCGCGTCCTCGACGGCGACGGCCTCGCGCAGCTGGGCGCGCACCTGGTCGGCGTCGCGCGGCGCGGCCATCCTGAGGCCGGGGACGACCTGGAGGATCGACATGTCCCACATGCCGTTGTGGGAGGCGCCGTCGGTGCCGGTGACGCCGGCCCGGTCGAGCACGAAGGTGACGCCGCACTTGTGCAGGGCCACGTCCATCAGGACCTGGTCGAAGGCGCGGTTGAGGAAGGTGGCGTAGACGGCGAAGACGGGGTGGACGCCGGCGTGCGCGAGGCCCGCGGCGGAGACGGCGCCGTGCTGCTCCGCGATCCCGACGTCGTACACGCGTTCGGGGAAACGTTTGGCGAACTTGTCGAGGCCCACCGGCTGGAGCATGGCCGCGGTGATGGCGACGAGGTCCTCGCGCTCCTCGCCGAGCTTGACCATCTCCTCGCCGAACACGGAGGTCCAGTCGGCGCCGGACGCGGCGATCGGCAGGCCGGTGTCCGGGTGGATCTTGCCGACGGCGTGGAAGCGGTCGGCCTCGTCCTGGAGGGCGGGCTGGTAGCCGCGGCCCTTCTCGGTGAGGCAGTGCACGATGACCGGGCCGCCGAACCGCTTGGCACGCGACAGCGCCGACTCCAGCGCCTCGATGTCATGGCCGTCGATCGGGCCGACGTACTTCAGGCCCAGGTCCTCGAACATGCCCTGCGGGGCGATGAAGTCCTTCAGGCCCTTCTTGGCGCCGTGCAGGGTCTCGTAGAGCTGCCGGCCGACGACGGGGGTCTTCTCCAGCACCTCGCGGGTGCGGGCGAGGAAGCGCTCGTAGCCGTCGGTGGTGCGCAGGGTGGCCAGGTGGTTGGCGAGGCCGCCGATGGTGGGGGCGTACGACCGCTCGTTGTCGTTGACGACGATGACGAGGGGGCGGTCCTTGGCGGCGGCGATGTTGTTGAGCGCCTCCCAGGCCATGCCGCCGGTCAGCGCGCCGTCGCCGATGACGGCGGCGACATGGCTGTCCCGCTTCATGAGCTGGTTGGCCTTGGCGATGCCGTCGGCCCAGCCGAGCACCGTGGAGGCGTGGCTGTTCTCGATGACGTCGTGCGCGGACTCGGCCTGCGCGGGGTAGCCGGAGAGGCCGCCCTTCATCTTCAGCCGGGAGAAGTCCTGCCGGCCGGTGAGGAGCTTGTGCACATAGGACTGGTGGCCGGTGTCGAACAGCACCTTGTCCCTGGGCGACTCGAACACCCGGTGCAGGGCGATCGTGAGCTCCACCACGCCGAGGTTGGGGCCGAGGTGTCCGCCGGTCTTGGAGACGGCCTCCACCAGGAAGGTCCGGATCTCCCCTGCCAGCTGGTCCAGCTCCTCCAGGCTGAGCCGGTCCAGATCGCGCGGTCCCGTGATGCGGGTCAGCAGCGGCACCCGTGCCTCCTTGCAATAGAGCTGATCGAGCTTGCCGGGCTCGCCAGAGTCTAACTTTCCGGCGACGCCCGGCATGAACGTGCCCGGCACCTTTGCGGCGCCGGGCACGTGGAGTTCACCGAAGCGGGGTGTGTTATGCCCGTCCGGCCGTCTTCTGCGTCTTGCGGGTGACCGCGTCGATCACGACGGTCGCGAGCAGCACGCCACCGGTGATCATGTACTGCACGGGCGACGCGATGCCCTTGAGCGCGAGACCGTACTGGATCGAGACGATCACCAGCACACCGAGCAGCGCGTTCCAGGTGCGGCCGCGGCCGCCGAACAGCGAGGTGCCGCCGATGACCGCCGCCGCGATCGCGTTCATCAGCAGGTCGCCGCCGCCCGCGCCCTGGTTGGCCGCGGCGATCTTGGAGGCCATCATCAGGCCGCCCATCGCGGCGAAGGTGCCGGAGATCGCGAAGACCGAGATGCGGATCAGGGCGACGTTGATGCCGGCGCGGCGGGCGGCCTCGACGCTGCCGCCGAGCGCGAACACCTTGCGGCCGTACGCCGTGCGGCGCAGCACGAAGTCCGTGATGACGAGCATCACGAGGAAGATCACGACGGCCAGCGGCAGGCCCTTGTACTGGTTGTAGACGGCCGCGGCGGCGAAGGAGACGACCGCGAGCAGCGCCGTACGGAGAATGGTTTCGCTCAGCGGCCGGGACGGCACCCCGGCGGCCTCGCGGCGCCGGTTGCCGAGGAAGGACGTGAGGAAGAACAGCACGGTGGCGACGAGCGCGAGCCCGTAGGCGGCGGCCACGTCGGAGAAGTAGTAGCTGGTCAGCTTGGCGACCAGGCCCTGGTCGTCCAGGTTGATGGTGCCGCTGTCGCCGAGGATCTGGAGCATGAAGCCGTTCCAGAACAGCAGGCCGGCCAGGGTGACGGCGAACGCCGGGACGCCGATCTTCGCGAAGAAGAAACCGTGCAGCGCGCCCGCGACGGTGCCCACCAGGATGGACAGCACCAGGGCGAGCCAGGCGGACATGCCGTGGGTGACGGTCAGCACCGCGTAGGAGGCGCCCGCGACACCGGAGACGGAACCGACCGAGAGGTCGATCTCGCCGAGCAGCAGCACGAAGACGATGCCGACGGCGATCAGGCCCGTGCCGACCATGGCGACGGAGATGTCGGAGAGGTTGCCCGCGGTGAGGAAGTTGGAGTTCAGGCTCTGGAAGATGATCCAGATGACGGCGAGACCGATGATGACCGGAACCGAGCCGAGGTCACCGGCCTTCATCTTCCGCTTGAACTCGGTGACGTAGCCCGCGAAGCCCTGCTCGCGCACGAGCAGGCGGGGGTCCACGGCGGTGACGGTGCCGGCCGCCGCCTCGGGGTTCTCCACGACGGCGTCCTGGGGAGTGTGGTCCTCGGGAGGCGTGGAGGTCTTGTCCAGGCTCACTTCTGGACCTCCTTGGTGCTACGCGCCGCACGCCGGGTGACGGCGTTGTCGGTGGCGCCGGTGATGGCGGAGATGATCTCTTCCTGAGAGGTCGAGGCGACGTCGAACACGCCGTTGTTGCGGCCGAGCCGCAGCACCGCCACCTTGTCGGCGACGGCCTTGACGTCGGCCATGTTGTGGCTGATGAGGATGACGGCGTGGCCGCGCTCGCGCAGCCGCTCCACCAGGTCGAGCACCTGTGCGGTCTGCTCGACGCCGAGGGCCGCGGTGGGCTCGTCCAGGATGACCAGCTTGGGCTCGCCGAGCATGGAGCGGGCGATGGCCACCACCTGGCGCTGACCGCCGGAGAGGGAGGCGATCGGGATGCGCACGCTGGGGATGCGGATCGACAGCTGGTCGAGCAGGTCACGGGAGCGGCGCTCCATCTCGACCTCGTCCAGGATGCCGCGCTTGAGCAGCTCCCGGCCCAGGTAGAGGTTGCCGACCACGTCGATGTTGTCGCACAGCGCGAGGTCCTGGTAGACCGTCGCGATGCCCAGGGCCTGGGCGTCGTTGGGCCGGTTGACCTGGACGGGGCGGCCTTCCCATTCGATGGCGCCCTCGTCGATGGGATGCACGCCGGCGATCGTCTTGACCAGCGTGGACTTTCCGGCGCCGTTGTCGCCCACCAGGGCGACCACCTCACCGGCGTGGACCTCAAGCTCTACGTCGGTGAGCGCCTGGACGGCACCGAACCGCTTGGAGACCCCGCGCAACGCCAGCACGGGCGTAGCGGACACGTGAACCATCTCCTTCGCCGCCTGACCCGGCGGGAGGTTGTGCAGAAAGTTGGGGGGTTCCGTCCGGCGCCCCGCGCCGAGCTTGCGGGGCTGTATGGGTCGCGGGACGCCGGAGGAGCAGGGGACGCCTTCACCCGCGGAGGGGCCGGCCCGGAGAGTCACGGGGGTGAACTCTCCGGGAATCGAGGCGTGTTGCGGCGGCTTACTTCAGGCCGAGCTTGGCGCAGGCGGCCTTGTACTGCGCGGTGCAGATGTCGGCGACCGTGTAGACGCCGTCCTTGACGACGGTGTCCTTGATGTTGTCCTTGGTCAGCGCGGTGACCGGGAGGATGACGGTGGGGATCTGCTTGGTGGTCGGGCTGTCGACCTTGTCCTTGGCGATGGAGTCGAGCGACTTGCCCTGGGCGAGCGCGACGGCCATCTCGGCAGCCGCGTCGGCCTCCGGGGCGTACGGCTTGTAGACGCTCATGTACTGGTCGCCGGAGACGATGCGCTGCACACCCGCGAGCTCGGCGTCCTGGCCGGTGACCGGGACGGAGATGCCGGCCGCCTTGAGGGCGGTGACGATGCCGCCGGCCATGCCGTCGTTGGCGGAGTACACGCCGATGATGTTCTTCTTGCCGAGCGCCGAGATCGCGGCCTCCATGTTGGAGTTG
The DNA here is from genome assembly GCF_056435325.1 of Streptomyces sp. NPDC043952. Lineage (NCBI taxonomy): Bacteria > Bacillati > Actinomycetota > Actinomycetes > Kitasatosporales > Streptomycetaceae > Streptomyces > Streptomyces sp. NPDC043952. The sequence goes on along the minus strand of NZ_JBWKES010000005.1, from coordinate 85,895 downwards.
GCGTTCTCCGGCTTCCAGTCCTTGGTGTCGTACTCCTTGCCGATGTTCACCTTGCCGTCGAGCACCTCGTGGGCGCCCTTCTTGAACTGCGCGGCGTTCGGGTCGGTGATGGAGCCGTTCATCATCACGATCTTGCCGGACTTGGCCTTGGAGCCCAGGGCCTTCAGCAGGGCCTCGCCCTGGGTCTTGCCGACGGTCTCGTTGTCGAACGAGGTGTAGGCGCTGATCGGGCCCTCGGCCAGCCGGTCGTACGCCACGACGGGGATGCCCTGGTCCTTGGCCTTCTGCACCGAGCCCTTGATCGCCGCGGTGTCCACGGCGTCCACGATGAGGACGTCCACCTTGTTGGTGATCATCGCGTCGACCTGCTGGTTCTGGGTGCTGGCGTCCTGCTTGGCATTGGCGTAGACGACCTGGCCCTTGCCGTTCGTCAGCTCCTTGATCTTCTTCTCGATCAAGGGTCGGTCGAACTTCTCGTAACGGGCCGTCTGGTTCTCCGGCAGGAGCAGACCGATCTTGATGGCATCGCCCTTCTTGGCGCTGCCGGAGGGCTTGCTTCCGTTGCCGGACTCCTTGGCGCTGCCACAGGCGGCGAGCGAGACGGCCATGGCACCAGCGGCAACGGCGAAGGCCGCACGACGCATACGCGTGTTCACTTCTCAAACCTCCCTGACGAGGCCGCGTCGTTGCGGCCGAGGTGGCTGGAAGTCAACTCGGCCACACGTGCGACGTCAAGAAGTAAATCCTTAACGAGATGGCAACGGTGCCATTCCTTCTCTAAGTGAAGGCAGGGGCGGACACGGCCGGAGCGGTGGTGGCGGATCCGTCCAGAAGGGCCGAATCGCCCATCTCGCTCAGCGCGAGGGCGAGCGCGCCCAGCACCTCGGCGCGGCCGCCAAGTGCCCCTGGCAGCACGGTGAGTTGGCGGGCGGCGCTGGGGATCGCGTAGCGGCTGACGGACTCCCGGATGGGCCCGAGGACCAGCTCGCCGGCCTCCGCGAGATCGCCGCCGAGGACCACCCGGCTGGGGTTGAGGAGGTTGCACAGGTTGGCCACGCCGCTGCCGATGTGGCGGCCGACGTCGGCGACCACCCGGCGGCATCCGGGGTCACCCTCCCTGGCGAGCCGTACGACGCCCTCCATGGTGAGGTCGGGGCCGTGGCTGGGCTGGAGCAGCGGCAGGACGTAGCGGGCGGCCGCGAAGGTCTCCAGGCAGCCGCGGTTGCCGCAGCGGCAGACCGGGCCCGACTCGTCCAGGGTGATGTGGCCGATCTCGCCCGCGGTGCCGCCCGGACCGCGGTAGATGGTGCCGTCGATGACGAGGCCGGCGCCGACGCCGCTGGCGACCTTGATGTAGGCGAGGTCGCGTACGCCCTTGCCGCTGCCCCAGACCAGTTCGCCGAGGGCGCCGAGGTTGGCGTCGTTGTCCACGTGCACCGGCACGCCGAGGCGTTCGCGCAGTTCCTCGGCGGGCTTGGTGCCGCCCCAGCCGGGCAGGATGGCGCTGTGTCCGAGGGTGCCGGACTCCAGGTCGATGGGGCCGGGCACGCCGAGGCCGACGCCCGCGACCTTGGACCGGTCGACGCCGGTGGCCACGATCAGCCTGCTGACCAGTTCCTCGGCCCGGTCGAAGCCCTGGGCGGCGGAGGCGTCCACGTCCAGCGGTTCGGCCTCCTCGGCCAGCACCTGGTGGGCGAGGTTGCCGACCGCGACCCGCAGGTGCTGGTGCCCGAAGTCGACGCCGATCACGATGCCCGCGTCCCCGCTGAGGCTGACGCTGCGGGCCCGGCGCCCGCCCGCCGAGGTGGGCGTGACCTCGACCGTCCCGCCGTCCTTCAGTTCGCGCACGATGTTGGAGACCGTGGCGGCGGACAGGCCGGTCGTCCGCGCGATCTCGGCCTGCGTCAGCGAACCGGCCAGCCGGACGGCCCGTACCACCCGCTCCAGGTTGGCTCGGTGCAGTGACGACTGCGACCCTGGAGTCTCCACGACGACCTCCTGAGCGCGGGGCCGCTTCGGCGAGGCCCCGTGTATGTCCAACTAGTGAACTCTAAGCTGAGCCGTTCGGGGTGACTCACGTCAAGAGGTTGAGCCGGATAAGGGGTACGACACGGCGGCGCACGCCGCCCGGACGACCGGAACGGCGTGCGCGCGGACGATCACGGGGCGTCACCCCCAGCGGAGTGAACGGCCTACTTCAGCGCCCCCGCGGTGAGCCCCTGCACCACCTGCCGCTGGAAGACGATGTACGCCCCGAGCACCGGCAGCATGGCCATCACCAGGCCCGCGAAGAGGCCCGACCAGTCGCCCTTGTAGCCCTGGCTGACCGCGAGCTGGACCAGGCCCTGGGTGAGCACCTTCTTGTCGGGGTCGGTGTTGAGGACCGTGGGCAGCATGTACTGGTTCCACTGGCCGAGGAAGTTGAAGATGCCCACGCTGATCAGGCCGGGCTTGGCCATGGGCAGCATGATCTGGAAGAACGTACGCGTGTGCGAAGCGCCGTCCACGAACGCCGCCTCCGCCACCGAGGTCGGCAGGGTGCGGAAGAACGCCGTGAGGAAGAAGACGGTGAACGGCAGCGAGTACGCGATGTAGACCAGGATCAGCCCGTGGATGGTGTTCAGCAGGCCCATGTTGTTCACGACGTAGAACAGCGGGACCAGCGCCAGCATGATCGGGAAGCTCATGCCGCCGATGAACAGGTAGTAGATGAAGCGGTTGCCCGGGAAGTCGAACCGGGCCAGCACGTAGGCGGCCATCGAGCCGAGCACCAGGGTGCCGATGAGCGAACCGCCCACCACCAGAACGGTGTTGAGGAAGTAGTCGCTCATGTTGGCGTCGGTCCAGGCCCGCGCCCAGTTCTCGAAGTGCAGCCGGTCGGGCAGCGCCCAGGGCGAGCCGAAGATGGAGCTGTCGTTCTTGAAGGACGTCATCACCGCCCACAGCAGCGGCATGACCACCATGATCGCCCAGATGATCAGCACGCCGTGCGAGAAGACGTTGAGGACGCCGCCCTCCCTCGCGCGGCGGCCCGGCTTCGGCGCCGGCGCGTCCACCTTGGAGACGCTCGCACCGGGCTCGGCCGGCAGCGGGGCGGGGGTCTCGGTCGTCTTCATCGGTTCAGAACTCCAGCCGCTCGCGACGGCCCAGCCGCATCACGATCGCCGCGAACGCGAGCGTGACGACCAGCAGGGCGACGCCGATGGTGGTGGCGTAGGCGGCCTGACCGTCCCGGAACGCCTTCTGGTACACGTACAGGACCAGCACGGTGGTCGAGTAGTCGGGGCCGCCCGGACCGGTCGTCATGATCTGTACGACCGCGAACGACTCGGCGCCGAGGGCGAGGATGCCCATGTAGACCCAGCCGGACTGCACGGTGTCCCACAGCAGGGGCAGGGTGATGCGGAAGAAGGTGGTGGCGCGGCTCGCACCGTCGATCAGCGCGGCCTCGTACAGTTCGGCCGGGATCGAGGCCATGCCCGCGGAGAACAGGACCACGAAGAAGCCGGTCGTGGACCATACGAGGACGGCCATCACGCACCACAGGGCGAGGCTCGGATCACCCAGCCACAGCGGCTGCACATGACCGAGTCCGATCCCGCGCAGGAACGAATTGATCGCTCCGCTGTCCGGGTTGTACGCGAACTGGAAGAGGAGCGCGACGATCGCGATGGACAAGACCTGCGGAAAGAAATAAACGATCTTGTAGAAGGAGGAGCCCCGCACGCCGGTGATCGCGGGGCCGCCCCTTCTGCGTCTTCCGCCCACATTGATCATGAAGGCGAAGAAAAGCGCCAGACTGATCGTGACGACCGGCAGCACCAGAGCGAAGATCAGGCTGTGCTGCAACGACTTCCAGAAGACGTCGTCGTGCAACATCCTCTTGTAATTGTCGAAGCCGACCATTTTGAATTCGGGGCTCAGGCCGGTCCAGTCCGTGAACGAGTAGTAGATGGACTGGATGAACGGCCACACCACGAACAGCGCGTACAGTCCCAGGGGTAGTACCAGGAACCCCACGATGAACCGGTACTTGCCGTGCTGCATCGTTACTCCGGTGCGCTCGGGGGTGCTGGTTACTGGTGCTTGTAGTGCTTGATGGTGGTGTCCTTGGCCGCCGCGTCGGCGAAGCCCTGGATCTTCTTTATCGCCTCGGCGGGGGTGAGCCTGCCCGCCATCATCTCGCCGAGGGCGCCCACGCCGATCTGCTCCTTCTGCAACTGGACGTACCAGTCCTGCAGGCGCGGGTTCACCACGTTCGAGCCGGCCAGCTTCAGCGCCGCCACGCCCGACTTCAGGCCCGGCGTCAGCTCGATGCCCTCGGTGCCGCCGTTGTACGCGGTCAGCGACTTGACCTTGGCGGTGAAGTTCTTCGAGGAGCCCTCGGAGAGCATGATGCGCAGCTGCTCCATGCCGCCCTCGGGGTTCGCCGCCTTGGAGGGCACGATGAACGGCTCGCCGCCGGAGGCCCAGATGGTGCCGAAGGGCATCTTGTCGTGGCTGTCGATGCCGGAGGGCGCCGAGACCGCGAGGTCGAAGTCCTTGGGGATGACGTTCGCCGACTCGTTCTCCACCCAGGAGCCGTTCGGGATGAACAGGGCCTCGCCCTTGGCCCACGCGGTCTGCGACTGGATGTGGTCCAGGCCGGGCGTGCCCTTGAGGGTGTAGCCCTTCTGGAACAGCTCGTAGTACGCCTCGAAACAGGCCTTGACGGCCGGGTGCTTCCAGGCGTTCGGCTCCAGGTTGTCGATGGCGTTCAGGACCTCGACACCGCCGACCTTGCCGATCATCGGGTAGAGCGAGAAGGGGATGTAGTACGGGTACTTGCCCGCGTACGTCCAGCCCGCCATGCCCTTCTTCTTGGCCTTCGCGCACACCTGGAGCATCTCGTCCCAGGTCTTCGGGTACTCGACGTCCAGCGAGTCGAGGGCCTTCTGCGAGTACCAGACGCCGTAGACCGTGTAGGCGTAGTACATGATCCACACCGGGTCGCCGTCGAACTGGCCCATCTCCACGATGCCGGGGCGCAGCGTGTCGCGGACCTTCTTGTTCGGGTCGTCGTACGACGGCGCGTCGAGCAGCGGGGTGAGGTCGGCCAGCTGGTTCTTGCCGACCAGGACGCCCATGTCCATCTGCTCGGCGCCGGAGTTGTCGATGAGGTCCGGCGGGTTGCCCTGGTTGAAGCGGGGCTGGAGCGTGGACTGGATCTTCTGGGTGGCGGAGAACTTCACATGGGCCTTGGGGAAGTCCTTCTGGTAGATCTTGACCGCGTCCTGCGCGTACTCCTTGCCGAAGCCGCCGTCGAAGATGACGAACTCCATCGTGGCGGTGTCGTTGACGCCGAGCGGGTTCTTGGCGGTCTTCTTCCCGGCTTTCGCCTTGCTCTGTCCGCCGCCGCCGCCGCTCGCGCAGGCGGACAGCAGGCCCATCCCCGGAACGGCGACCAGGCCGAGTGCGGCGGACCGCCTGATCAGTTCGCGGCGGCCGACACCCTCACGGTCGTGGTGCGCAGTGGATCCCATGCTCAAGTCCTCGCCTTCTCCAGGACTCAGGCGGTGAACCGGATCCTGCCCGGCACCGCGGTCGGGTCAAGCTGGGTGGTACAGGAAGTTCTTCGTGCATGTCGTGCGTGTCGCGCATCTGGTGCACGTACTGCGTGTAGTGCGCGTACTGCCGGGATTGCTCTTGTACCGGGCGCCGACAGGTATAGTCCACTTCCCGCCAGCGGAGCAAGATCGAATACAGGGTTCGCGACGGGTCTTTTCCGAGTTGAGACCTCCCGGACATGGGAGTCGGCTGTGCGAAGCCCCTGGGAAATCGACACGACATCAGCCCCGGCTACGAACCTGGCGTCAAGCCCTGCTTCGGCCGTGGCGTGAATCCGTCTCCGGCCCTGGCGTGAACCCCCGAATGACACGCTCAACACCCTTGACATCGCCTGTCACTTCACCACCTACTTGGTTCCTGTGTTCCGCTTCTGACAACGTTGTCCAACGGCGCGGGGAGGGAATTCCGTACATGCAGCGGAGAACTCGGCACAGATGGGGTCCGGCGGCCGTCCTGACGGCCGCCTTCGTCATGGCCGCGGGCGCGCAGGGCGCCGCGGTCGCACTGCCCGCCAAGGCCCCGGCGGCCGACCGGGAGTTCGCATCCTCGTTCGAGGCGGGGGATCCCGCCCCCGACTGGCTGAACACGGTCGACACCGGCCCGGACGGCTCCCCGCGCGCCTCGGGGGTGGACGGCGGCTACAGCACCGGCATACCGGGCAATGTGAACGACCATGTCACCGAGGTCCGGGCGAGCGGTGAGAACGCCGGCGCGGGCGAGGTGAAGGAGAACCTGACCGACGGCGAGTCCGGCACCAAGTGGCTGACCTTCCAGCCCACCGGCTGGGCGGAGTTCGACCTGGACAGGCCGGTCACGGTGAAGACGTACGCGCTGACCTCGGCCAACGACTACGCCGAACGGGACCCGCGGGACTGGACGCTGCTCGGCTCCACCGACGGCAAGGACTGGAAGACCCTCGACACCCGCGCGGGCGAGACCTTTTCCGAGCGGTTCCAGACGAAATCGTACGACCTTCAGCAGCCGGCCGAGTACCAGCACTTCCGGCTGGAGGTGACGCGGAACAACGGCGCCCCGGACATACTCCAGCTCGCCGACGTGCAGTTCTCCACGGGTGGCGGCGGCGGCCCGGTGCCGCAGGACATGCTGACGCTGGTGGACAGGGGCCCGACCGCCTCGCCGACGGCGAAGGCGCGGGCCGGGTTCACCGGGACGCGGGCGCTGCGGTACGCCGGGCGGCACACGGCGAAGGGGCGCGCGTACTCGTACAACAAGGTGTTCGACGTGAACGTGAAGGTCGGAAGCGACACGCAGTTGTCGTACCGGATCTTCCCCTCGATGGCCGACGGCGACCGGGATTACGACGCCACGAACGTCTCCCTGGACCTCGCCTTCACCGACGGCACCCATCTCAGCGACCTGGGCGCGCTGGACCAGCACGGGTTCCCGCTGTCGCCGCGCGGGCAGGGCGACGCGAAGTCGCTGTACGTCAACCAGTGGAACAACGTCGTCGCGCGGATCGGCTCGGTGGCGGCGGGGAAGACGGTCGACCGGATCCTGGTCGGGTACGACTCCCCCAGTGGGCCGGCGAAGTTCCGCGGCTGGATCGACGACGTGTCGCTGAAGCCGGTCGCGCCCGAGAAGCCGAAGGCGCACCTGTCGGACTACGCGCTGACCACGCGCGGCACCAACTCCAGCGGCAGCTTCTCGCGCGGCAACGACTTCCCGGCGACGGCGCTGCCGCACGGTTTCAACTTCTGGACGCCGGTGACCAACGCGTCGTCGCTGAGCTGGCTCTACGAGTACGCACACGCGAACAACGACGCCAATCTGCCGACGATCCAGGCGTTCAGCGCGAGCCATGAGCCGAGCCCGTGGATGGGTGACCGGCAGACCTTCCAGGTGATGCCGTCGGCCGCTGCCGGGACCCCGGACACCGGGCGTCAGGCGCGGGCGCTGGCGTTCCGGCACGAGAACGAGACGGCGCGGCCGTATTACTACGGCGTGCGGTTCGAGAACGGGCTGAAGGCGGAGATGGCGCCGACCGACCACGCGGCGGTGATGCGCTTCACCTACCCCGGCTCCGACGCGAGCGTGGTCTTCGACAACGTCACCGAGCAGGCGGGGCTGACGCTGGACGAGGAGCACGGGATCGTCACCGGCTACTCGGACGTCAAGTCGGGCCTGTCCACGGGGGCGACGCGGCTGTTCGTGTACGGCGTGTTCGACAGGCCGGTGACGGACGGGGCGGCGAGCGGGGTGAAGGGCTATCTGCGGTTCGCGGCGGGCGCCGGCCACACGGTCACCCTGCGCCTGGCGACCTCGCTGATCAGCGTCGATCAGGCGAAGGACAACCTGCGGCAGGAGATCCCGGACGGCACCTCCTTCGACGCGGTGAAGGCGCGGGCGCAGCGTACGTGGGACAAGCTGCTCGGCAAGGTGGAGGTGCGGGGCGCGACCCCGGACCAGCTGACCACGCTGTACTCCAGCATGTACCGGCTGTACCTGTACCCGAACTCGGGCTTCGAGCGGGTGGGCGGCAAGGACGAGTACGCCTCTCCGTTCTCGCCGATGCAGAGCCAGGACACGCCGACGCACACCGGCGCGAAGATCGTGGCGGGCACGGTGTACGTCAACAACGGTTTCTGGGACACGTATCGGACGACATGGCCGGCGTACTCGTTCCTGACGCCCTCTCAGGCGGGCGCGATGATCGACGGGTTCGTGCAGCAGTACAAGGATGGCGGCTGGACCTCGCGCTGGTCCTCGCCCGGTTACGCGGACCTGATGACCGGCACCTCCTCGGACGTGGCGTTCGCCGACGCCTATGTGAAGGGCGTGAAGTTCGACGCGAAGGCGGCGTACGAGGCGGCGCTGAAGAACGCGACGGTCGTGCCGCCGTCTTCGGGGGTCGGCCGCAAGGGCATGAGCACCTCGCCGTTCCTCGGCCACACCAGCACCGACACCGCCGAGGGGCTGTCCTGGGCGATGGAGGGGTACGTCAACGACTACGGCATCGCGCGGATGGGGGCGGCGCTCTACAAGAAGACGGGCGAGAAGCACTACAAGGAGGAGTCGGAGTACTTCCTCAACCGCGCCCGCGACTATGTGAACCTCTTCGACCCGCGGGTCGGGTTCTTCCAGGGCAGGGACGCCAAGGGCAACTGGCGGCTGGACCCGGCGAGTTACGACCCGAGGGTGTGGGGTTACGACTACACGGAGACCAACGGCTGGGGTTACGCCTTCACCGCCCCGCAGGACACGCGGGGTCTGGCCAACCTGTACGGCGGCAGGCGGCAACTCGCCGACAAACTCGACCAGTTCTTCTCGACCCCGGAGACGGCGTCCCCCGAGTTCGTCGGCTCCTACGGCGGGGTCATCCACGAGATGACCGAGGCGCGGGACGTGCGGATGGGCATGCTCGGGCAGTCCAACCAGGTCGCGCACCATGTGTCGTACATGTACGACGCGGCAGGGCAGCCGTGGAAGACGCAGGCGGCGGTGCGCGAGATCCTGTCCCGGCTGTACCTCGGCAGCGAGATCGGACAGGGCTATCACGGTGACGAGGACAACGGCGAGCAGTCGGGGTGGTTCCTGTTCTCCGCGCTCGGCTTCTACCCGCTGGTCATGGGCAGCGGCGACTACTCCATCGGCTCCCCGCTGTTCAAGAAGGTCACGGTGCACCTGGAGAACGGCCACGATCTGGTGGTGAACGCGCCGGGGAACAGCGCGAAGAACGTGTACGTGCAGAGCGTCACCTTCAACGGCCGTCCCTGGACGTCGACTTCACTGCCCCAGTCGCTGCTCGCCAAGGGCGGGGAGCTGACGTTCTCGATGGGTCCCCGGCCCTCGGCGTGGGGCTCCGGGAAGGACGCCGGGCCGGTGTCGATCACGCGGGACGACAAGGTGCCCGCGCCCCGGACGGACATGCTGCGCGGTGCCGGCGCCCTGTTCGACGACACCTCGGCGACGGAGGCGACGGTCGGCTCCGTCGACCTGCCGGTGAGCCGTGCCGTGAAGCCGGTGCAGTACACGCTCACCTCCCCGGCGGACCACACCAAGGCGCCGACGGGCTGGACCCTCCAGGGCTCCACCGACGGCACGACCTGGCGGACACTGGACCACCGCTCCGGCCAGACCTTCCCGTGGAACCGCCAGACGCGGGCGTTCACCATCGCGGCGCCGGGAGTGTACGCCAAGTACCGGCTGGTGCTGGACAGTTCGGCGACACTGGCGGAGGTGGAGCTGCTGGGGTGAGACGAGGACGGGCGGGGAGCAGGAGCTTTTCAGCACTCCTGCGCCCCGCCTGTCCTGCCGAGTGCTCCGCGAGCCGCTACAGGCCCTGGAACGGTATGTATCCAACGAGGCTGGAGATGGGGGTGGCGGGGGTGCCCAGCTGGCCGTCGTCGGAGGCGACCATTTTCCAGTCGCCGTCGGCCCATCGCATCGTGAGGTCGATCGCCTTGAGCGTGTGGGCATTCGACGAGCCGTTGACCAGCGTGACCACCGCCGTGTCCGGCGTGTAGGACACCACGCGGAAGCCCGCCACCTGGGCCAGCTCGCCGGGCTGGATGTCCACCGTGTGCAGCTGCGCTTCCAGCGCGTCACGTCCCGCTCCCGGCAGCACCAGCTTCTCCACCGGCGCCTTGTCCGGCGCGCCTACGGCCACCCGAAGCAAGGTGTTGATGGTGGCCAGCACCGCCCCGCGCGGCGTGTGCGCGTAACAGGTGGCGATCACCCCGTTGACCAGCATCGGCCCCGCGCTCTTGGAACGGGGCACCGCCGCGGACTTGACCAGGCTCCACGTGACGTCGTCCGGCGCCGTCGTCGGCACCTTCTGGTCCGTGTCCGTGGGCTTGCACCCATCGGCGGGGGGCGAACTCCGCGTTGTGTCACCGCCGTTGCTCCGTCCGGCGGTGCCCGATGACGCGCCGGCGCCCGACGCGTGCGGAGCCGCGCTGTCCGGCTTGCCGTCGTCACCGCCTCTGGTGACCACGACGAAGACGCCGAGCAGAACCACCACGAAGACGATGACGGCGCTGACGATCAGGAGGCCGCGGCCCCGTGGCTCATCGTCGTTGTCGGTCCGCCGTGCCATGCGGACCCCATCCCCGTTTCCCTCCCGGCGGCCAGAAATGATCATGATCGCCCGTCTCCACCGTACCCGACCCGGCGTCGCCCGCACCTCGCCCCAAGAGTGAGCAAAGCCGATTGTTTATGATCATTTTGCCGGCTTCGCTTTCACCTCCCCGCAGGAAGTTCCCTCTTGATCGCAGTAGCAGCAGCCCTCATACAGATCGCGCTGATCGTCGTCCAGCGCCGGCGCGCGCCCTCCGACGTCGCGGTGAGTGCGCCCTGGTCCCATGTGGCCGCCGCACTGGGGGCGGGGGTGGTGGGGTGGCTGGTCATCGGTCGGCCCGAGGTCCTGTGGGCCGATCTGACGCTGGCGCTCGCTTTCGGCGTGATCCTCGGTTCCGAAGCCGCGCAGGCCGCGCGGCGGCTCTCCGGGAAGGCGTGGGCGGGCTGGGCGACCGCATGCGGCAGCGGAGCGGCCTCGGCCAACTGGCTGCTGGCCACCCCCCTGCCCTTCCTGTGACGCGCCCTGGGGCAGGGCGGACTCGCGCCGCACCGCCTTGCCGGGGGTCCACTCCCCGACGCCCCACTTGCCGGTCGGCACCGACGGCCGATTCCACCCCCTAGAACACCTGTCCACGGTGTGGACGGGCCGTGGCCACACAGCGGACCCCGGTGCTACAAATGCGGCATGTCGGACACCGTCGCTCGCTTCAGACGCCTGCTGTGGCGTTCTGTGGCCGGCCGGAGGCAGTGGAGCGTCGCCAAGCAGGTCTTCCTGCTCCAGGTGGCCCTCGTCGTGCTGCTGGTGCTCAGCGGCGTGATCGCCCTCTACCTCCAGTCCGAGCGGGACACCCAGGCAGAGGCCAGGCGTCGTTCCATCGCCGTGGCGGAGACCTTCGCCCACTCCCCCGGCGTCCTCCAGGCACTGGCGGCGCCCCAGCCCTCCAAGGTGCTCCAGCCGCTCACCGAGGCGGGGCGCAAGGCGGCGGGGGTCGACTTCATCGTCGTCATGGACACCCATGGCATCCGCTACACGCACCCGATGCCGAGCAAGATCGGCAAGCGGTTCGTGGGCACCATAGGACCCTCGCTCGCCGGGCAGACGTACACGGAGAGCGTGCACGGCCCGCTGGGGCGCGAGATGCAGGCCACCGTGCCGATCGAGGACACGCACGGCAAGGTGACCGCGCTCGTCTCCGCCGGGCTCAAGGTCAAGAACGTCACCAGCGAGGTGGACCGGCAGATCCCGATCATCCTGACCGCCGGGGCGGGCGCGCTGGCCGTGTCCACCGGCGGCACCGCGCTGGTCGGGCGGCGGCTGCGGCGGCAGACGCACAGCCTCGCGCCCGACGAGATGACCCGGATGTACGAGCACCACGACACGGTGCTGCACTCGGTGCGCGAGGGCGTCCTCATCATCGGCGCGGACGGCCGGCTGCTGCTCGCCAACGACGAGGGCCGGCGCCTGCTGCGGCTGCCGGCCGACGCCGAGGGCCGCCACCTGTCCGAGCTGCCCGGTCTCGACCCGGAGACGGTGGAGCTGCTGGCCTCCGGGCGGGAGGCCACCGACGAGGTGCTGTTCGCCGGGGAGCGGCTGCTCGCGGTCAACCAGCGGCCCACGGACCACGGCGGGGCCCCTGGCGGCACCGTGGTGACCCTGCGGGACACCACCGAGCTGCAGGCACTGTCCGGGCGCGCCGAGGTCGCCAGGGAGCGGCTGAAGCTCCTCTACGACGCCGGGCTCTGCGTCGGCACCAGCCTGGACGTGCGGCGCACGGCGGAGGAGCTGGCGCGGATCGCCGTACCGCGCTTCGCGGACTACGTGACCGTGGACCTGGACGACGGCATCCTGCACGGTGAGGAGCCCGCCCCCACCGCGGCCACCCTGCGCCGCATCGCCGTGCACGGCATCCGGGGCGACCACCCGCTGTACGAGCGGGACCGGCTGATCGACTTCAAGCCGTTCACGCCGCAGGCCCGCGGCTACGGCTCCGGCCACGCCGAGCTGGTGCCCGATCTGGCCGCCGCGACGGACTGGCGGGCCCAGGACCCGCAGCGCACCGAGAACATCCTGGAGTACGGCATCCAGTCCCTGATCTCGGCCCCGATCCGGGCCCGCGGGGTGGTGCTGGGCATCGCCAACTTCTACCGGGCCAAGCGGGAACCCTTCGACGAGGAGGACCTGTCACTCGCGGAGGAGCTGGTGGCGCGCGCCGCGGTCAGCGTCGACAACGCCCGCCGCTACGCCCGTGAGCACACCCTGGCGGTCACCCTCCAGCGCAGCCTGCTGCCGCGCGCGCTGCCCGAGCAGAGCGCCCTCGACGTCGCGTACCGCTATCTGCCCGCCCAGTCGGGGGTGAGCGGGGACTGGTTCGACGTGATCCCGCTGCCGGGCAGCCGGGTGGCGCTGGTCGTCGGCGACGTCGTCGGGCACGGGCTGCACGCCGCGGCCACGATGGGCCGGCTGCGGACCGCCGTACACAACTTCTCGACCCTGGACCTGCCGCCGGACGAGCTGCTGAGCCATCTGGACGACCTGGTCGGGCGCATCGACCAGGACGAGGGGGGCGCGGAGGACGCCGGCGAGATCGTCGGCGCGACATGTCTGTACGCGATCTACGACCCCGTGACGCGGCGGTGCGCCATGGCCCGTGCCGGGCATCTGGCGCCCGCGCTGGTGTATCCGGACGGCAGCGTCGGCTATCCGGAGCTGCCCGCCGGGCCGCCGCTCGGCCTCGGGGGCATGCCGTTCCAGACGGCGGAGCTGGAGCTGGCCGAGGGGACGCAGCTGGTGCTGTACACCGACGGGCTGATCGAGGACCGTACACGCGATCTGGACGAGGGCATGGAGCTGCTGCGGCGGGCGCTGGCCGGGCATCCGGACCGGTCCCCGGACGCGAGCTGCGGGGCGGTGCTGGAGGAGTTGCTGCCCGAGGGGCCGACGGACGATGTCGCGCTGCTGGTGGCGCGCACACGGGCGCTCACGTCCGAGCAGGTGGCGGACTGGGACGTGCCCGCGGACCCGGCGGCCGTCGGGGAGCTGCGGCGGGCCGTGACGGAGCGGCTGGAGGAATGGGGGCTTCAGGAGCAGGCGTTCGGCATGGAGCTGGTGCTCAGCGAGCTGGTGACGAACGCGATCCGGTACGGCTCCGAGCCGATCCGGCTGCGGCTGATCCGGGACCGGGCGCTGGTCTGCGAGGTGGCGGACGGCAGCAACACGTCGCCGCATCTGCGGTACGCGGCGACGACGGACGAGGGCGGGCGGGGGCTGTTCCTGGTCCAGCAGATGACGGAGCGGTGGGGGACGAGGTATTCGCCGCAGGGGAAGGTGATCTGGGCGGAGATGGCGCTGCGGGGGGCGCCGCCGGGGCTGCCGGAGTTGTCGCTGGACTCCTTCGATGAGTTGTGAGGTTGGTTGCGCCGCTGCGGGGGCGGGGGGTGGTGGTGCGTCGTGGCTTGTCGCGCGGTTCCCCGCGCCCCTTGGGGAGCCGGGGCTGGACGTGTTCGAGGGCCGCACCCCCGCTGCCGGGGATGCGGCCCTCGACTACGTTGCCCTGCCGCCTACTTGCGGATCAGGCTGCGCAGCACGTACTGCATGATGCCGCCGTTGCGGTAGTAGTCGGCCTCGCCGGGGGTGTCGATGCGGACGACCGCGTCGAACTCGACGCCCGTGTCGGTGGTGACCTTGACCGTGCGCGGGGTGGTGCCGTTGTTCAGCTCGGTGACGCCGGTGAAGGAGAAGGTCTCCTCGCCGGTCAGGCCGAGGGACTGGGCCGAGGCGCCCTCGGGGAACTGGAGCGGCAGGACGCCCATGCCGATGAGGTTCGAGCGGTGGATGCGCTCGTACGACTCGGCGATGACGGCCTTGACGCCGAGGAGCGCGGTGCCCTTGGCCGCCCAGTCACGGGACGAACCGGAGCCGTACTCCTTGCCGGCCAGGACGACCAGCGGGATGCCGGCGGCCTGGTAGTTCTGCGAGGCGTCGTAGATGAAGGAGACCGGGCCGCCGTCCTGCGTGAAGTCGCGGGTGTAGCCGCCCTCGGTGCCCGGCGCGATCTGGTTGCGCAGGCGGATGTTGGCGAACGTACCGCGGATCATGACCTCGTGGTTGCCGCGGCGCGAGCCGTAGCTGTTGAAGTCGCGGCGCTCCACACCGTGCTCGGTGAGGTACTTGCCGGCCGGGGTGTCGGCCTTGATCGCACCGGCCGGGGAGATGTGGTCGGTGGTGACCGAGTCGCCCAGCTTGGCCAGCACGCGGGCACCGGTGATGTCCTCGACCGGGGCCGGCTCCATGCCCATGCCCTCGAAGTACGGGGGCTTGCGCACGTAGGTGGACTCGGCGTCCCACTCGAAGGTGTCGCCGGTCGGGACCGGGAGCGACTGCCACTGGGCGTCGCCCGCGAACACGTCCTGGTAGGACTTGTTGAACATGTCCTCGCCGATGGCGCTGGCGACGACCTCGTTCACCTCGGCCTCGGAGGGCCAGATGTCCTTCAGGTAGACCGGGTTGCCGTCCTGGTCGGTGCCCAGGGCGTCACGGGTGATGTCCACCTTCATGGAGCCCGCGATGGAGTACGCGACGACCAGCGGCGGGGACGCCAGGTAGTTCATCTTGACGTCGGGGTTGATCCGGCCCTCGAAGTTGCGGTTGCCGGACAGGACCGAGACGACGGCGAGGTCGTGCTCGTTGACCGCCTTGGAGACCTCCTCCGGCAGCGGGCCGGAGTTGCCGATGCAGGTGGTGCAGCCGTAACCGACCAGGTTGAAGCCCAGCTTGTCCAGGTACGGGGTGAGGCCGGCCTTCTCGAAGTAGTCGGTGACGACCTTCGAGCCCGGAGCGAGGGTGGACTTGACCCACGGCTTGCGGGACAGGCCCTTCTCGACCGCCTTCTTGGCGACCAGGGCGGCGCCGATCATGACGTACGGGTTGGACGTGTTGGTGCAGGAGGTGATCGCGGCGACGGTGACCGCGCCGTGGTCGATCGTGTAGGTCGTGCCGTCGGGGGCGGTGACCTGGACCGGGTTGGACGGGCCGCCGTTCGGGTGGACGGCCGGGGAGTCGGAGGCCGGGAAGGACTCCTGGCCCGCCTCGTCCACGACGTCCACGTAGTTGAGGACGTCCTGCTTGAACTGCTCGGCCGCGTTGGCGAGGACGATGCGGTCCTGCGGGCGCTTCGGGCCGGCGATGGAGGGCACGACCGTGGAGAGGTCGAGCTCCAGCTTCTCGGAGAAGTCCGGCTCGGCCTTCGGGTCCAGCCACAGGCCCTGGGTCTTGGCGTACGCCTCGACCAGCGCGACCTGCTGCTCCGAACGGCCGGTCAGGCGCAGGTAGTTGAGGGTCTCGTCGTCGATCGGGAAGATCGCGGCGGTGGAGCCGAACTCCGGCGACATGTTGCCGATGGTGGCGCGGTTGGCCAGGGAGGTGGCGGCCACGCCCTCGCCGTAGAACTCCACGAACTTGCCGACGACGCCGTGCTTGCGCAGCATCTCGGTGATCGTCAGCACGAGGTCGGTGGCGGTGGTGCCCGGCTGGAGCTCACCGGTGAGCTTGAAGCCGACGACGCGCGGGATCAGCATGGAGACCGGCTGGCCGAGCATGGCGGCCTCGGCCTCGATGCCGCCGACGCCCCAGCCGAGGACGCCGAGGCCGTTGACCATGGTGGTGTGCGAGTCGGTGCCGACCAGGGTGTCCGGGTAGGCCTTGCCGTCGCGGACCATGACGACGCGGGCCAGGTGCTCGATGTTCACCTGGTGCACGATGCCGGTGCCCGGCGGGACGACCTTGAACTCGTCGAAGGCGGTCTGGCCCCAGCGCAGGAACTGGTAGCGCTCCTTGTTGCGGCCGTACTCCAGCTCCACGTTCTGCTTGAACGCGTCGTTGGTGCCGAACTTGTCGGCGATGACGGAGTGGTCGATGACCAGCTCGGCCGGCGCCAGCGGGTTGATCTTCGCCGGGTCGCCGCCCAGCTCCTTGACGGCCTCACGCATGGTGGCGAGGTCCACGACGCAGGGGACGCCGGTGAAGTCCTGCATGATCACGCGGGCCGGCGTGAACTGGATCTCCTGGCTGGGCTGGGCCTGCGAGTCCCAGCCGCCGAGGGCGCGGATGTGGTCGGCGGTGATGTTCGCGCCGTCCTCCGTGCGGAGCAGGTTCTCCAGCAGGACCTTGAGGCTGTACGGCAGGCGGGCCGAGCCCTCCACCTTGTCCAGCCGGAAGATCTCGTACGACTCGTCGCCCACCTGCAGCTCGCTGCGGGCGTCGAAGCTGTTCGCCGACACGACAGTCTCCTTCATTGATGTGCGCGTACCACCGTCAATCCTGCCGCCACGCCGGTTCGACCGGTCCGGTAAGGTCAGGCTAAGTTAGGCTCGCCTTACCGAGTGAGCGGCTGCGGTGCGCCTCGGCAGATATCTCGATGTCGAGATAACTCTAGTACATGGGTGCCGGATGGTCATGCCGGGTTGGGCCGAGTTCTGCCCCGGCGCGGGTCGAGGGGGCCGTGGGGGCGGGTCCGGGGGTTTGCCGGGGGGCGGAAGTGTGGCTTCCACCATGGTTCTGGGCGTGCGGGGCTGATGGGATGGGGTCATGCGCCACGCCATGTCGGTTCTTCCGGTCCTCGCCGTGTTCCTGTTGCTCACGGCGTGCGGTGCCGAGCGCGCGGGCGGGGGCGGGGCGACTGGGTCCGCGGGCGGGGGTGGGGTTGCGGGTTTCGCTGCCGGTCCGGCCGTGGACGGTGTGCGGATCACCTCGGTGACGATTCCCTCCGTGCCGAGCCCCGCCTCCTCCGGCCACCTGGTGCACGCCGACCCGCTCGCCGGGACCGACTCCGGGATATCGGCCGCCTACGAAGTCGCCAACAAGGGTGACCGGGCGCTGACGTACACGATCCTGTTCGACTTCACCACGGACAGCGGGGCGGTGATGGGCAACCGTTCCGAGACCGTGCGCTCGGTCGGCCCCGGCGCGACGAGGCGCGGCACGGTACGGCTGGGGGTGCCGGCCCCCGGCTCGTCGCGGGTGACCCGGATCAAGGTGGCCCAGGTGACCAAGGTGCCCGCCGCCGAGGCGCCGCCCGCGCCCGGCGTGTGCCCGCCCTCCGGGCTCCGCCTCACCGCCGACGCCGGCGACGCCGCGATGGGGCTGCGCGTGGTCGGCCTGCACCTGGAGAACTGCGGCAAGCGCGGCTACGCGCTCGACGGCTATCCGCGACTGGAACTGCTCGACGACGACCTGGCACCCGTCCACGGCGTCCGGATCCTCCACGGCAGCGGCGGCATCAGCACCGGCAGCGGATTCGACGACCCGGCCCGCCCGCTGCTCCTGAAGCCCGGCGAGAGCGCCGTCTCGGGCCTCATGTGGCGCAACACCACCGGGTACGGCACCCCCGTCAGCGTCCCGTACGTCAGGGTGCGGGCGAAGCAGGGCGCGGCTCCGGTGACGGTCACGCCCCAGCTCGACCTCGGCACGACCGGCAAGTTGGGCGTCCGGGCGTGGGCGCGCGAGGCGTCGTAGAGCCAAGCCACGTCCGTTCCGGCTTCCGGCGTGGTGTCAGCAGCCGCAGACGGCCGCGACCGGGGCGGTGAGGGGGTCGGCGGCGCGGCGCGCGGGCCCCTGCGGGGTCTGGTAGGTGAAGCCTTCGCGCACCCAGTACTCGAATCCGCCGTGCATCTCCCTCACCTGGTAACCGAGTTCGGCGAGGGCGAGGGCGGCGCGGGTGGCGCCGTTGCAGCCGGGGCCCCAGCAGTAGGTGACGACGGGGATGGACTTGTCGAGCAGGGCGGCGGCCCGTTCGGGGATGAGGGCGGTGGGGAGGTGGACGGCGCCGGGGATGTGGCCCTGGTCCCAGGACTCAAAGGAGCGGGTGTCGAGGAGGACGAAGCCGGGGCCGCCAGGGGTGCCGGGTTCGCGGGGGGCGGTGAGCGCGGCGGCCACGTCGGCGACGTCGGTGTGGAAGCGGAGGGAGGCGCGGAAGTGGGCGGCGGCTTCGGCGGGGGTGGCGGGGGCGGTCGTACGCATGGGGGGCCTTCCTGATGCGGGGGTGGGGCGGGCGGCGCGGGTGGCCCGGCTACTGCCGTCCGGGCTTCGGGCTTTGGGCTTCGGGCTTCGGGCTTCGGGCTTGAAATCTACGGACCGGAATCGGCGCCCTGAAGGCTCGATCCACGGCGTTGTCACCCGATCGGCCGGGGAATCCGTGCTATTTCTCGACGATGACCGCGATATCCCTGGACGCCATCGACTGGCGCATTCTCGACGTCCTCCAGCGGGACGGCCGGACCAGCTTCACCGACCTCGCACGGGCCGTCTCCATGTCGGCCAGCGCGGTCACCGAGCGCGTACGCAGGCTGGAGGAGGCGGGGGTCATCAGCGGCTACGCGGCGGTCGTCGACCCGGAGCGGGTCGGTCTGGCGGTCATGGCGTTCGTACGGCTGCGGTATCCGAACGGCAATTACAAGCCATTCCACGACCTGGTCGAGGCGATGCCGGAGATCCTGGAGGCGCACCATGTGACGGGCGACGACTGCTTCGTCATCAAGGTGGCGGCACGCTCCATGCGCCATCTGGAGGAGATTTCGGGCCGGATCGGCGGTTTGGGGTCCGTGACGACCAGCGTCGTCTACTCGTCCCCCTTCCCCCGGCGCGCCGTGCGCGAGGGCCCGGCAAACGCCTGGCAGACGGCTCGCAAGCGCCCGGTGGGTGGCTCACAAGCGCCCCACAGGTGGCCCGTAAGCGAGTAAATCAGTAAGGGATGGGCATACGGAATGAATCGCCCACCGGTCGGACATCCCCCAGGAAACCGCAGGTCACTGACGCGCCATCACCCGAATGGACCCCCTGGCGAGCACCATCTCATATCTGAGATAACCTCAACCTCATGGCAGACGACTACCTCGTACGCATCGGCAAGCTCATCCGTGACGCCCGACAACACCGGGGCTGGACGCAGACGCAGCTCGCGGAGGCGCTCGGCACCAGCCAGAGCGCGGTCAACCGCATCGAGCGCGGCAACCAGAACATCAGCCTTGAGATGATCGCCCGTATCGGTGAGGCGCTGGACAGCGAGATCGTGTCGCTGGGCTACGCGGGCCCGATGCATCTGCGGGTCGTCGGCGGCCGTCGGCTGTCCGGCGCCATCGACGTCAAGACGAGCAAGAACGCCTGCGTGGCCCTCCTGTGCGCGTCCCTGCTGAACAAGGGCCGTACCGTGCTGCGCCGGGTCGCGCGCATCGAGGAGGTGTACCGCCTGCTGGAGGTGCTCAACTCCATCGGCGTACGCACCCGCTGGATCAACGACGGGGTCGACCTGGAGCTGGTCCCGCCGGCGGAGCTGGAGATGACGGCGATCGACGCCGAGGCGGCCGTACGCACCCGGTCCATCATCATGTTCCTCGGCCCGCTGCTGCACCGCATGGACCAGTTCAAGCTGCCGTACGCCGGCGGCTGCGACCTCGGCACCCGGACCATCGAGCCGCACATGATCGCGCTGCGCCGGTTCGGGCTCCAGATCGCGGCGACCGAGAACCAGTACCACGCGCAGGTGGACCGCACGGTCAGGCCCGACCGCCCGATCGTGCTGACCGAGCGGGGCGACACGGTGACCGAGAACGCGCTGCTGGCGGCGGCGCGGCACGACGGCGTGACCGTCATCCGCAACGCGTCCTCCAACTACATGGTCCAGGACCTGTGCTTCTTCCTGGAGGCGCTGGGCGTAAAGGTGGAGGGCATCGGCACCACCACGCTGACCGTGCACGGTGTGCCCAACATCGACGTCGACGTGGACTACTCGCCCTCCGAGGACCCGGTCGAGGCGATGAGCCTGGTGGCCGCCGCGGTGGTCACCGAGTCCGAACTCACCGTGCGCCGGGTGCCGATCGAGTTCCTGGAGATCGAGCTGGCGGTCCTGGAGGAGATGGGCCTGGACCACGACCGCTCGCCGGAGTACTTCGCGGACAACGGCCGTACCCGGCTGGTCGACCTCACGGTCCGGCCCTCCAAGCTGGAGGCGCCGATCGACAAGATCCACCCCATGCCGTTCCCGGGCCTGAACATCGACAACGTGCCCTTCTTCGCCGCGATCGCGGCGGTCGCCTCGGGGCAGACCCTGATCCACGACTGGGTCTACGACAACCGCGCGATCTACCTCACCGACCTCAACCGCCTCGGTGGCCGGCTCCAGCTCCTCGACCCGCACCGCGTCCTCGTCGAGGGCCCCACCCGCTGGCGCGCCGCCGAGATGATGTGCCCCCCTGCCCTGCGCCCCGCGGTCGTCGTCCTGCTGGCGATGATGGCGGCGGAGGGGACGTCGGTGCTGCGCAACGTGTATGTCATCAACCGGGGTTACGAGGACCTCGCGGAACGGCTGAACTCGATCGGGGCGCAGATCGAGATCTTCCGGGACATCTGAGACCGGCGGGCAGCCGGGGGCCGGGCGGGGGTCGGGAGTCGGGTGGGGGTCGGTTGTGGTGTGTTCCGGAAACGGCAACAAAAATTGCCCGTGCCGAGCCTCCGCCGCACTCTTGCGGCGGAGGTGATCGCCATGACCGGCGCATTCAACGACACGACCAACCGAACCTCGTACGACGTCATCGTGATAGGCGGCGGGGCGGGTGGGCTGAACGCCGCGCTCGTGCTCGCGCGGGCCCGTCGCTCCGTCGCCGTCATCGACTCCGGGGAGCCCCGCAACGCTCCCTCGGCCCATATGCACAGCTTCCTCTCCCGTGACGGGGTCCCCCCGCTCAGCGTGCTGGAGACCGGCCGCGCCGAGATCGCGCGCTACGGCGCGGTCCTGCTGAAGGGTCAGGTCGACCAGGTGGAGGCCGGCGAGCCGGGCGGATACGTGGTCCGGCTGGCCGGCGGGGCGACGCTGGACGCCCGGCATGTCGTCCTGGCCTCGGGGCTGCGCGACGAACTGCCCGCCGTTCCGGGGCTGCGCGCGCTGTGGGGCAAGGACGTGATCTTCTGCCCTTACTGCCACGGCTACGAGGTGCGCGACCAGCCGCTGGTGGTGCTGGGCGTGCACCCGGCGTCCGCCGGGCAGGCGCTGCTGCTGCGCCAGTGGTCGCACGACGTCGTCTACGTCCCGCACAGCCAGCCGCTCACCGGGGAGGACCGGGAGCGGATGGACGCCCGCGGGGTGCGGGTCGCCGAGGGGCCGGTGTCCTGTGTGCTCACCGAGGACGGGCGGCTGCGCGCGGTGGAGCTCGCCGACGGGCGGACCCTGGAGTGCGCCGCGGTGTTCGTCTTCCCGAAGATGACCCCGAACGACGCGGCCTTCGACGGACTCGGCTGTGCGCGGGACGAAGCCGGCTGGCTGGTCACCGACCGGGCCGGGCGGACCAGCCGGCCGGGCCTGTGGGCGGTCGGCAATGTCGTGGACAGCCGCGCCCAGGCCGTCACCGCGGCCGGCATGGGGGCCGCCGCCGCCTTCGCGCTCAACCACGACCTGGTGGACGAGGAGATCGAGCAGGCCGTCGCCGCGCATCGTGCCGCGACCGCGACCACGGCCACGGCCACGGTCCGCTGATCGGCGAGCGCCCGGCGTCCCCTCAGCGCCGGGGGAACACGCGTTCCCCCGGCGTCGCCCGGCCGGCGGCCGGAAGGGCGCGGCGCGGGGTCTCGGGCCGCGCGGTGTCTCAGGTTCCCGAGCCGTGGTTCGGGCGGGCCCGTACGTGCATCCGCTCGCCCTGGCGGCCGAAGAGGCTCAGCACCTCCACAGGGCCCTCGCCGGTGCTGCCGAACCAGTGCGGCAGCCGGGTCTCGAACTCGGCCACCTCGCCGGGGCCCAGCACCAGGTCGTGTTCGGCGAGGACCAGCCGCAGCCGGCCGGCGAGGACGTACAGCCACTCGTATCCCTCGTGGGTGCACAGCTCGGGTTCGCGCCGGGTCGCCGGCAGGATCATCTTGTAGCTCTGGATCGAGCCGGGCTGGCGGGTCAGCGGCAGCACCGTGTTGCCGTTCACCCGGTGCGGCTTGAGCCGTACCCGCGGATCGCCCACCTCCGGGGCGCCGACCAGTTCGTCGAGCGGCACCTGGTGCGCCTGCGCGATGGGCAGCAGTATTTCCAGGCTGGGGCGGCGCTGGCCCGCCTCCAGCCGTGACAGCGTGCTCTTGGAGATGCCGGTGGCCTCGGCCAGCGCGGCGAGCGTCACACCGCGGACGGTGCGCAGCCGCTTGAGCCGGGGGCCGACCTCGGCCAAGGCCTGGGCGATGGTCGGGGACTGGTCCACGGTGTCATTAGACCGAGCGCGTCCCCGAACTCGCAACGCACGCTGCCGTTTTCGGACTCCGGTCACGCGTTCGGTCCAGTCCGGCTCACAGCCCGAGGGACCGGCCGATCAGCTCCTTCATCACCTCCGTGGTGCCGCCGTATATCGTCTGCACCCGCGCGTTGGCCCACTCCCTGGAGATCGGACTCTCCTTCAGATAGCCGAATCCGCCGTGCAGTTGCAGACACCGGTTGGCGATGTCCATCTGCAGCTCGGTCGTCCACCACTTCGCCTTCGCGGCGTCCGTCACCGACAGCCGCCCCGCGTTGAGCTCGCCGATGCAGTGGTCCAAGTAGACCTGGGCCACGGTGAGTTCGGTGTCGATGGTGGCGAGCTGGAACCGGTTGTGCTGGAAGGTGCCGATGGCCTGGCCGAACGCCTCCCTGGTGCGCGCGTACTCCAGGGTGTCGGCGAGCATCCGCTCGGCAGCGCCCACCGCGACGGTCGCGATGCTCAGCCGCTCCCGCGGCAGCCCGGCCATCACATAGGCGAGCCCGGCGTTCTCCTTGCCGATCAGGTTCTCGGCCGGCACCCGGCAGTCGTCGAAGAACAGCTCGCAGGTGTCGCTGGCGTGCCAGCCGAGCTTCTCCATGCGCCGGCCACGGGTGAAGCCGGGGGCGCCGCGCTCCACGACCAGCAGGCTGATGCCCTGCGCGCCGCGCTCGGGCGCGGTCTTGGCGGCGACCAGGACGAGGTCGGAGTTCTCGCCGTTGGTGATGAAGGTCTTCTGGCCGTTCAGGACGTAGCCGTCCCCGTCGCGTACGGCGGTGGTGCGGATGTCGGCGACATTGGAGCCGGCGCCGGGTTCGCTCATCGCGATCGCCGCGATCAGCTCGCCGGAGCACAGTCCGGGCAGCCAGCGGGCGCGCTGCTCCTCGGTGGTGCGCTCGGACAGGTATCCGGCGATGACGTCGTTGTGTGCGACGAACCCCGGTGCCGTGGCGCGGGCCCACATGATCTCCTGGGCGAAGACGGCCGGGTAGCGGAAGTCGCGCTCGCCGCCCCCGCCGTACTCGGGCGCCACGCCCATGCCGAGCAGACCGGCCTTCCCCGCCTTGAGCCACACCTCCCGGTCGACGATGCCGTCCCGCTCCCAGCGCGCGTGGTGGGGCAGGACCTCCCGCGTCAGGAACTC
Organism: Streptomyces sp. NPDC043952; assembly: GCF_056435325.1. Classification (NCBI taxonomy): domain Bacteria; kingdom Bacillati; phylum Actinomycetota; class Actinomycetes; order Kitasatosporales; family Streptomycetaceae; genus Streptomyces; species Streptomyces sp. NPDC043952. The sequence continues at coordinate 61,855 of NZ_JBWKES010000005.1, read as the reverse complement.
CCGGCACGCGTCCCGGAACTGCTCGTGCTCCGTCTCGTACCGCCTGCGTGCCATGCGGTCACCTCTCCCCCGCGCCGGTGTGCTCGGCGATGGTCGTCAGGGTCTGTTTAGGGTTCTGTACGGCCGCGAAGTGGCCGCCGTCGATCTCCTCCCGGCGGACCGGGGCCGTGCTGTGCGCGGACCACGCCCAGACCTTCTCCGGCGGGGCGTACACGTCCTCGCGGGCGGCGATCAGGGTGAGCGGGAAGTCCACCCGCAGGCCGGCCGCCTCCCGCGCGAACTCGGCCCGTACGACGTCGTCCTCGCGCAGCATCCGCAGCAGGATGCGGCTCATCGTGGGGTCGGCCAGCACCGCGGGCGGGGTGCCTCCGTCGGCGGCGGTCCGGGCGAGCAGTTCCTCGTCACGGACCCCGGCGAGGAGTTCTCCGGGCCGCTGGAGCGGGGGCGGTACCGCTCCCGACAGTACGGCGCGTTCCGGTGCGGTGCCCACCTGGCGGGTCACGGCGGCGGCGACCGCCAGGCTGGTCGTGGCGCCGAAGCTGTGCCCGAAGGTCGCCCAGCGCATGCCGGGGGTGCGGGCCCGCTCGGCCAGCAGGTCGGCGACCACCTGCTCGGCCATGGCCCGGACCAGGGCGTCGAAGCCCCCGGCGCGGCGCTCGCGGCGGCGCGTGCCACGGCCCGGAGCGTCCACGCCCCGGACGCACAGGTGCGAGCCGGCGTGCTGCTGCCAGCCGCGGTAGACGAGCGAGGTCGCACCGGCGTGCGGAAAGCAGTAGAGCAGTAGCACGCTCACTCCTTCGTGCTCCGGGCCAGTTTCTCGGCCAGCATCAGGGTGGTCAGGTTGGTGGGCGCGCTGGGAATGGCCGGGAAGAGGGAGGCGTCGGCGATGCGCAGCTGTTCGGTGCCGTGCACCCGGCCGTCCTGATCGGCGACGGCCCAGGGGTCGGTGGCGGGCCCCATCCGGCAGGAACCGGCCGCGTGCCAGCCGGGGTTCATGATGTGGCGCACGCCGCTGCGCACCACGCCGTCGGATGCGATCATCCGGTCGCTCCAGAACTGGGTCTGCACCAGCCGGCCGGACAGTCCGGGCGAGCGCAGGATGTCCCAGGCCCGGCGTACGCCGTGGCAGAGCCGGTCCACGTCCTCCGGGTCGCTGCCGAGGCCCAGTTCGATGACGGGCGCGGCCGCGGGGTCGGCACTGTCGAGGAAGACCCGGCCGCGGGAGCGCGGGCGCAGCAGCATCACCGAGGTGCCCACGACCAGCGGCCAGCCGAGGCGGTCCACGAAGCCGGGGATGGTGTGGCTCTCCACGTTGTTGAGCAGCCCCACCTGGATGTCGGTGTCCTCGTCGAAGCCGCTGCTCATCCGGGCCGCGACCTGCCGCCAGGGCAGGCCGGGCGTGCACACCCCGTCGGCCGGCCGGGACCAGATGACGACCGAGGGGTGGTCCACGAGGCCGCGGCCCACGCCGGGCAGGTCGGCGACGGGGGTGATGCCGAGCGCGCGCAGCAGGGCCGCGGCGCCGACGCCGGAGCGCTGGAGGATGACGGGGGTGCCGATGGCGCCGGCGCTGAGCACGACGTGCCGGGCGCGGACGATGTCGCGCCGGCCGTCGCTCTCCGTCTCGACGCCGACGGCCCGGTTCTTCTCGAACAGCACCCGGATGACCCGGATGCCGGTGCGCAGGCGCAGGTCGGGCAGGTTGCGGGCGCCGGAGAGGAACGCGGTGGCGGCGTCCACGCGTTCGCCGTCGACGGTGTTGCCGGGGATCGCGCCGACCCCGGCCTCGGCGCCCGCGTTGAGGTCCGGCAGGGTGGCGACGCCCCGCCGGTTGCACTCCGCCCAGAACTCCGCGTCCAGTTCGTGCACCTGCTCGCGGGGGGTGCGGCGGACGGGCAGCGGGCCGCTGTCGCCGTGCAGCGGGCCGGGGAAGTCGGCGTCGTCCTCGATGTCCTTGTAGAACGGCAGCACCTGCTCCCAGGACCAGTCGGGGTTGCCGTGCGCGGCCCAGGCGGCGAAGTCGCGGGGCAGACCGCGCAGGGCGATGGCGCCGTTGACGGCGGAGCCGCCGCCGACGACCTTGCCGAGCTGGTACGGGAAGCGTTCCCACAGGGCGCGGGCCCCGGCCCGGCCGGTGCCGGGGCCGGCGGCCGGGCCGGGCGCGCGGACCAGGTCCTCCAGGCGGCTGCTGGTGCGCAGGTTGGCCCGGTAGTCCCAGTTGTAGCCGGCGAGCACGAGCCGGCCGGCGTCGGCCAGCGGATGGGCGCGGTCGCGGGGGCGCGGCTGATCGGGGCCCGCCTCCAGCAGCAGCACGCTCCCGGAGCCGCGGGCGGCGAGCCGGGCGGCGGTGACGGCGCCGGCCGAGCCCGCGCCGACGATCACGTACTCCCACACGCGAGGCTCCGCGGCATGCGCACGGGTGCCGCTCACGCGGTCACCTCCTCGTAGGAAGCGATCAGTTCGGCGAACGAGGCGATGGAGGCGTTCATGAACAGGGCTTCGACCATCTCCTGCTCCGCCTCGGCGCCCATGCCGAACTCGGCGCGCAGCAGCGCGAGCAGACCGACGGCGTGCAGGGAGTCGCCGCCGATGTCGAAGAAGCCCTCTTCCACGCCGAAGTCGCCATGGCCGAGTTGCCGCGACCACAGGGCGAACAGCCGCTCCTCCCGCCGGCCGCGGGGTGCGGTGCGGCCGGTCCCGGTCTCGGCGTCGTCGTTCCACGGCATGGGCAGCGCCTTGTGGTCGATCTTGCCGTTGGCGGTCAGGGGCAGGGTGTCCAGGGTGAGGAAGCGGCTGGGCACCATGTAGCCGGGCAGCAGGGCGGTCAGCGCCTCGCGCAGCGCGGCCGGGTCCGGGTCGGCGCCGGTCTCGGGCACCACGTACGCGGCGATCTGCCGCTGGCCGGTGCGGGCGTGGGCGGGCGCGGTGACCAGCGCGGTGCGCACGCCCGGCTGGCGCAGGAGGGCGGCCTCGATCTCGCCCAGCTCGACCCGGTAGCCGTTGATCTTCACCTGGAAGTCCTCGCGGCCCAGGATCTCGATGTCGCCGCCGGGCAGGTAGCGGCCGAGGTCGCCGGTGCGGTAGACGCGTTCCCCGGTGACAGGGTGGACGCCGAAGCGTTCGGCGGTGCGCTCGGGGTCGCCCAGGTACCCCTGGGCCACACCGGTGCCCCCGATGTAGATCTCGCCGGTGACGCCGACGGGCGACGGCTCCAGCCACTGGTTGAGGACATGCATGGTCTGGTTGGCGATGGGCTTGCCGTAGGGGATGCTCGACCACTCGGCCCGCACGGTCTCGATGGGGTGGTGGATCGACCAGATCGAGCCCTCGGTCGCGCCGCCCAGGCTGATCACGCGCATCGCGGGGATCTTCTCCCGGATGCGGCCGGGCAGGTCGACGGGTATCCAGTCGCCGCTGAGCAGGGCGAGGCGCAGGCGGCAGCCGCGCGGGGCGCCGCCGTCGCCGAGCGAGTCGATCCACATGCGCATCGGGGCGGGCACGCTGTTCCAGATGGTCACGCCGTAGCGGCCGAGCAACTGGGTCCAGTGCGCGATGTCGTTCGCGCGGGCCGGGTCGGGGACGACGACGGTGCCGCCGGCGCCGAGGACGCCGAAGAGGTCGTACACCGACAGGTCGAAGCCGGTGGGGGCGAGGGCCAGTACCCGGTCGTCGGGGCCGACGCCGAAGCGGCGGTTGATGTCCTGCACGGTGTTGGCGGCGCCGCGGTGGCTGATCATCACGCCCTTGGGTTCGCCGGTGGAGCCCGAGGTGAAGATCACGTACGCCAGGTCGTCCGGGCTCCGGCGCCGCGCGGGCCGCTCCGTGGGGCACTCCAGGGTGGCCGCGTCCTGCGGGGTCAGCACCGTCACGCCCGCCGGCCAGCGCAGCGACTCGCGCAGGTCCGGCTCGGTGATCACGGCGCGCACCGAACATCGGGCCAGCAGCCGCAGCCGCCGTTCCTCGGGCAGCTCCGGGTCGATGGCCACGTAGGCGGCGCCGGCGTGCAGCACGCCGAGCAGCGCGGAGTACTGGGCGGCGCCCGGTCGCATGGAGACGGCGACGATCTCGCCGGGTGCGGTGGCGGGGCCGGTGAGCAGGCGGTGGGCGAGGCGGTGGGCGTCGTCGGTGAGCCGGCGGTACGTGGTCTCGGTGCCAGGGGTGAGGACGGCGATGGCGTCGGGGCTGCGCCGGGCCGCGTCGGCGACCAGTTCGTGCAGCAGAGCCGGCGGGATGTCCGCGGCGGTGGCGTTGGCCAGCCTGCGCTCCTCGGCCTGCGCGGCCGGCAGCGGTACGAGTCCCCGCGTGGTGTTCCAGGCGGACGGGTCGTCCGTGAGCCGGTGCAGCAGCGTCAGGTACGCCTCGAACATGTCCTCCAGGGTGCCCTCGGGGAACAGGCCCTCGACGGCGTTGAAGTTGACGCTGAGGCGGCCGTCGAGTTCGAGGATCTGGTTCTCCAGCCAGACCTGGGGGGTGCGGCTGTGGTCGTGGACCAGTTCCCCGAAGGACTCCAGGGACCCGGCTCCGGGGGTCTTCCCGTCGCCGAGGGTGCTGGAGAAGACCACCGGCATGGAGGCACGGCCGTCGTCCCGGCGCCGGGCCAGTTCGCGCAGCACCCGGATGCCGCCGTGCGTGGCGTGTGCGAGGTCGTCGAGGAGCCGCTCCTGGAGGTCGGCGGCCCGGCGCGCGAAGGTCTCCTCGGGGCGTCCGCCGACGGCGAGCAGCCCCGGCGACAGGAAGTCGCCCAGGATCTCGTCGACCCGCGGGTGCACCGGCAGCCGGTGGAACTGGGTCACGGTCAGGGTGAATTCCTGCCGCCGCGACCAGGTCCGCAGCACCTCCGCGTACGCGGCGAGCAGCACGGCCGAGGGGGCGAGCCCGTGCTCGCCGGCCGCCGCCCGCAGCGCCGCCCACCGCTTTGGGGCGAGCGTGGCGCGGTGTCGTACGAACCGGGGGGTGCCCAGTTGTTCGGGGGCGGTGGCCAGCGGCAGTTCGGGGGCCGGGGGGAGGGTGTCCAGGCGCTCGGTCCAGTACGCGGCGGCGGCCTGGCCGGTGCCGGACTCGCGCAGTTCCTCCTGGGCCAGCACGTAGTCGCGGAACGACAGTTCCAGCGGCCGCGGGCGCAGGCCGGGGTCGTCGTAGTGGCGGCGCCACTCCGCCAGCAGCCGGAAGAGGCTGGGCATGTCGAGGAACAGCAGGTCGACGGCGAGGTGCAGCCGCACTCGGCCGCCGTCCAGGAGCGTGGCCCGGACGTCGAGCTGCGGCGCCCGGTCGGCGGGGAGCACCTGGCCGGTCAACTCGGCGCGGACGCGCTCCAGTTCGGCGCGCTGTTCGCCCTCCGGGCGGCCGCGCAGGTCCGTGGTGCGCACGAGGTGCGGCGCCGGTTCGGACGCGGGGAGGACGCGCTGGGTCCGGTCGGGGCCGGCGACGGTGCGCAGCGCGTCGTGCCGGGCGACGACCTTGTGCAGGGCCTCGGTCAGCCGGTCCGCGTCGAGACCGGGACAGTCGAACTCCAGGTAGTACTGGCTGGAGATGCCGCCGAGTTCCAGGCCGCCCAGCCGGCCGATCAGATAAGCCTGCTGGATGTCGGTGAGCGGGAAGGGTTCGTGGCGCTGTTCCGGCCGCGGCTTGAGTTCCGGCGTGTCCCGGTCCGGACCGCGGTGGCCGGTCCGGGTACGCAGTTCCGCGAAGAGATCCTCCATCGGTGTCCGCCCCTTTTCGTCGGTTGCCTGATCGGCTTCGAATGCGTGGCGAAGGGGACGTTAGGCAACGGCCGCATTCGGTCTCAATACGGTGCCACCGTAGGGACGGCCGAAGGATTTGGCCGGTGCTGGACCGCCGCTGGACCCGCGCCGGATTCTCCCCGGCATGTGCGTGCACGCCATTGACCGGGGGCGGGACGGCGGCGACATCATCGGGGCATGGAAATCCAATACTCCCCGGCGGCAACCGGGAAACGCATACTCGTCGGGGCCACCGGCTCGATTGCGGTGACCGGGCTTCCCGCGTATATCCAGGCGATGCGCCGGCACATCGAGGGCAGTACGTTCACGGTACTGCTGACCCACACCGCGGCCTCCTTCGTGTCCCCCGAGAGTCTCGCCCTGTTCGCCGAGCGGGTGGTGAGCGGGGAGTCCCCGGCGCACTGGCCGACGGACAAGCCGTCACGGCTCGCCGCACAGCACGATGTGCTGGCCGTGCTGCCGGCCACCGCCCACACCCTGGCCTCGGCGGCGGTCGGCGCGGCGCCGAACCGGCTGTTGACCGTGGCGCTCTCGGTGGACTGCCCCGTCGTCTACTTCCCGGTGATGGGCGCGAAGATGTGGCGCAAGCCGGCGGTGCGGCGCAACATCGCGCAGCTGCGGGAGGACGGCGCGCTCGTCAACGAGCCGGAGTGGCACGACGGTTACGACCCGGCCACCGGAACCGCGAGCCACCATCCGGGGCTGCCGTCGCCGGAGTCGGTGGCGAAGGTGATCGGGGATCTCCTGGTGACCGGCCGGCCCTGCTGATACGCCTGGTGCCCCGCCCCCCGTTTCCGGGGCGCGGGGCACCAGGCGTTTCGTACGGCGGCCGGGCGGGACGGGCGGGTGGCCCCGGCGTCCCGCCCGGCGGCGGTCAGGAGACGATGGCCGTGGCCTCGATCTCGATGAGGAAGTCGGGTTCGGCGAGGGTGGCGACGCCGACGAGGGTGGTGGGCCGGACGACGTCGACGCCCAGCTTGGCGGCGGCCCGCTCGGCGCCCGCGCCGACCTGCTCCCACTTGGGCAGCGACCAGTCCACGACGTACATGGTCAGGCGGAGCACATCGTCGAAGGTGGCGCCGGCCGCGGCCAGTCCGGTGGCGATGTTGAGGTAGACCTGCTCGGTCTGGGCCGCGAGGTCGCCCATGCCCACCGGCTTGCCGTCGGCGGTGCGCGGGGTCTGGCCGCTGAGGAACACCACCCGGCTGCCGGTGCCCACGGCCAGTTGCCGCCAGCCGTAGGGCTCGGGGAGGCCGGGCGGGTCGATCGCCTCGACTGCCATTGCGTTGTCCTTTCTCGACGGCCGTGCGGGCGGGTGAGGGGAACCGGTCCGCCCGCACGGCGGTTCAGGGTCCGGGGTGCGGGATCAGGCGCGCGGGTGTCAAGGGGTGAGGCGTCAAGGGGTGAGGGGTCGGGGGCCGGGCCGCCCGTGGTGGGTCAGCTGTACTCGCGGCAGGTGGCGTAGTACTTGCGCAGGACGCTGACCAGCTCCGGGTCGAAGCGGGACGCGAAAAGCAGCTCGGCGGGCGGGGTGAACTCGGGGTCGAGTCCGTTCGCCCAGGCGAGGGTGCCGGGCCGCAGGTCCATCTCGATCCACTGGTGCCACTCGACGGGGATCGTCCAGTCCTGCTCGTAGCCGATGCCCATCTGGTGGTCGATGAGGACGTCCACGATCTCCTCGCGGGTCCCGGTCCGCAGCGGCTGCCGTACGGGGGCGAACCGCGCCACATCCGGCCGCGTCTCCTCCCCGAGGACGCGCGCCGCGAAGTCCTGGGCCAGCAGCGGGGACAGGTGCAGGCCGTCCCGGTAGGTGCCGGTCATGACCGACAGGCCGCGCATGCCGCCGTCGCCGAGCAGGGGGAAACCGTCCATGGACACCGGGCGGTTGCCGACCTGCACCTTGGTGACATCGCTGTTCCACAGGTTGCGGCGGACCTGGCGGTGGGCGCACTGGAGGAGGAAGACCAGGTCGCGCATCTCGGCGGTGTCACGGGGGTCGGCCGAGATGACGTTGGTGGCGCCGACGTAGACATGCCCGTCGCCGCGCGGGACGACGTGCAGGCCGCAGGCGAAGGAGCGGTTCGGTGTGCGGACGACGCTGTCGGGGGTGCTGCCGTCCACGGTCCTGATCAGGGCGGACACCCCGTAGCCGCTGACCAGGCGGGGGATGCGGGGGCCGACGGGCAGACCGTCCAGGAGTTCCTGGGTGCGGGCTCCGGCGGCCAGCGTGACATGGCCGGCGGCGATCCGCCGGCCGTCGGCCAGCACGACCCCGGTGACCTGGTCGCCCCGGTACTCGACGCGGGCGGCGAACTCGGGTACGAGGGTGCCGCCGGCCTGGACGACGGCCGCCTCCAGGCGCTCCAGGAGGGCGGCGGAGTCGACCGCGTGCTCGCCGGGTATGTGGAAGGCCCTCAGCGGGCGGGAGATCGGCTCGGCGTCCACCCAGTCGAGGTCGGCGGGCTCGACGTCCTCGAACGGCTCGGAGTAGCGGGTGAGTTCGGCGCGGATGGCGCGGTAGTTGGCGTCGTCGATCTCGGCGGTGCCGATGGTGTTGAGGACGACGGTGGTGCCCTGCGCGGTCTGGACGGGGGCACCCTCGGTCCGCTCCTCCAGCTCCGCCAGCCACTGCGGCCACAGGGCGCGGGCCGCGATGCCGAGTTCCAGCTTGGCCCGGCCGTGCTCGCTGGCCAACAGGGAGGTGGTGACCTCGCCGAAACAGCCGAGCATGGCGCCGGCCGCGGTGGAGCCGGCCCAGGGGCGGCCCGGCCGGCCGAGCACGGCGACCCGTTGTCCGCGGCGGGCGAGGACCCAGGCGAGCGACAGACCGAGGACTCCGTTGCCGGCGATGGCCACGTCGAAACTGCCGCCGTCTGCCTTTCCGTTGGCGTTCATCACATTCCAATCTTCCAGGGCGCTGTCGTATCGCCCGGATCGAGACGAAGCGAATCGATTACGTCGGAACTGAACTGATGGTGCGGTCGGGTTTCGCGCCGGGTTCTCCTCCCGGCTGGGCGGTGCGCGGTCAGCGGCGCAGGAATTCGTACATCGTGAAGTCCATGTCCACCATTCCGCGTTCGTCGGTGTGGGCCTTCACCGCCGGGGAATCAGGGAAATCCGCGGCCTGGAGTCCGACGGTTTCGCTGCGGTACCGGTGGCCCTCGAATCCGGCGTCGGCGGCGGCCCGCAGCATTTTCCGCGGGTTGCCCATCGCCTCGCTGGTGCCGAGATAGACGCGCCCCCCGGCGGAGAGGTGGGGGACCACGTCCCGGAAGAACCGGCGCACCAGCTCGTAGCCGGGGTCGAAGACCGCCCGCTCGATCCGGCCGCCGCAGGCGCGGTCCTCGGGCGCCTCGATGAACGGGGTGTTCCAGAAGACGAGGTCCAGCACCTCGGCCGGGTCCAGGGCGTCGAACAGGTCGCTGTGCAGGGCCGTCACCCGGTCGGACACGCCGTGCCGCGCGGCGTTGCGGCGGGTGTTCTCCACCGCAGCCGGGTTGACGTCCAGCGCCAGTACCCGCTCGGCGCCCTGCTGTGCGGCGAGCACCGCGGCGACCCCGGCGCCGCAGCCCATCTCCAGGAAGCGGCCGCCCTTCTCGTACGGCACCCAGGAGGCGAACAGGCCGGGGCCCGGATCAGTGAACGGCGGGAACACCTCGGGCAGCAGTTCCCAGTCCCGGTCCAGCAGCGAGAACTCCGTCCGCGCCGGGCGGTCCGGGTCCTGGATCTGCGACACGACCCAGGTGCCGAGTTCGTATCCGAGTTCGTTGTCCATGCGGACCTCCTTGGGAAGAGCCGTGGCGCAGCGCGTCGCGGACGTGCTGCGCCACTGCTCTCGACGGTGGGATGTGCGGGACGGACGCGGGACCGCCGGGCCCCGGACGGCGACGGGTCGGCCGCCGGGTGGATCAGCCGTCGGCCGGCGGGGAGTCGCCGGTGCGGCCGCGGGCCATGGTCCGGTCGGCCAGGACGACCGGGACGGTGAGGACGGCCAGCCCGGCGCCGAGCCAGGGGATGGCCGTCAGTCCGGCGCCGGCGCCCAGTGCCACGCCGGCGAGGAGCGGCACCAGGCTGATGCCGAGCTGGAACATGGAGACGGCGGTGGCGCCGGCGAGGGTGGGCGCCCCGGCCGCGACCGTGAACACCCGTCCGTAGATGGCCGGGTTGAGCACGAACCCCGCGACGCCGAGGATCAGCACCAGCGGCACGACGGCCACCGTGTGGTGGGCGAACAGCGCGAGCAGCACGGAGGCGACCAGAATGCCGGCCGCGCCGATCAGCAGCGCGTGATGGGGGCGCCCGTCGGAGATCCGGCCGCCGATGGACAGCCCGACGAAGGCACCGACACCGAACAGGACGAGGACCGCGGGCACCCACACCGAGTGGATGCCGGTGATGTCGGTGAGGAAGGCCGCGAGGTAGTTGTACGAGATCATGTAGGCGGCGGTGCTCAGCAGGGTCGCGGCGTACACCACCCACAGCTGCGGCTGCTTCATGGTGCGCAGTTCCCGCGGCACGCTGGGCTCCTGCGCGGCGCGGGTGGCGGGCACGGCGGCGACCGTGGAGAGCGCGCCGGCCGCGGTGAGGGCGACGACCGCCCAGAAGCCGCCCTGCCAGGAGGTGAAGTGGCTCAGCAGCGCCCCGGCCGGGCCGCCGGCCACCATCGCCACGCTGAGCCCGCTGACCACCACGCCCGAGGCGCGGGCGGTGCGGTCGGGGGTGACGAGACTGATCGCGGTGACCGCGGCGACCGCCCAGAACCCCGCGTAGGCGAGACCGCACAGGAAGCGGGTGATCAGCAGCACCGTGAAGTTGTCGCTGACCAGGCCGATCGCCACCAGGACGGCGAAGAGGGCCTGTGAGACCACCAGGGTGGTGCGGCGCGGCCAGCGCAGGGTCAGGACGGCCAGCGGCGGTCCGCCGAGCACCACGCCGATGGCGAACGCCGAGATCAGCGCGCCCGCCTCGGACAGGGAGATGCCGAGGTCGTCGGCGATGTCCGGCAGCACACCGGCGAGCAGGAACTCGGCGCTGCCCATGGCGAACAGGCTGAACGCGAGAAGGTAGACCCCGAGCGGAAGCCGGGCGGTGGCCTTGCCGTCGGCCGCCCGGAGCTGTTCGGTCTGGGCGCTCATCGGGGGCCACCCCCGGTCTGCTCGGGACCGGTCGGCGCGGTGTCGCGGCGCGCCGGCCCAGTGGTCATACGCATGGGCGAACTCCTTGTTCGGGTTGTCCGGGCAGGCGGATCGGGGCGCATGGCGCGGTGCCACGGGCGAGGGGAGCCACGGCCGCGTGCTGAGCCGTGCCCCGGCGATCCGCGTGTTCGTGGTGATCACCACTGGTGCCCATGCTGGGACCGGGCGTGGCCGGCGGACAACATTTGTTGCCGATACCGGGACGCCGCCGGACGGCCGGTCGGTCGTCGCCGGCGGCCGGTCAGTCGTCGCCGGGTACGGCCTCGCCCCAGCCCCACTTCTTGATGGTGGTACGGCGGCCGGGTCCGGCACCCGGCTGGGAGTTGGCCATGGCGCGACGCGAGCCGAACTCGATGTAGCCGATGAACGCCGAGCGGAACTCCGCGTCCTGCGGCAGTCCCACCACGTCCATGGCCTCCCTCATCAGTTCCACCCAGCGCTCCCGCTGGGCGGGCTGGATGTCCCGGTTGCGGTGCCGGGACACCATGTGCCGGTAGCCGCCGTGGTGGCGGGTGTAGTCCGCCGGACCACCGAGCACCTCGCCGAGGAAGGTGGCGACGTGCTGGGGATGGTCGTCCGACATCCGGGCGAAGATCGGGGCGAGCAGTTCGTCCTTGCGGACGCGGGAGTAGAACTCCTCGGTGAGCCGGCTCAGCGCCTCGGCGCCGCCGATCCACTCGTAGAGGGTGGGGACCTGGTCGGTCACGATGTCGCCTTCCGCTGGTCGGGGTCTTCCGTGGGGGTGGGTGGCGCGCCGGTCAGGCCGCGTACAGGTCGAAGGTCGGCGTCGGCCTGCCGCCCTGGGCGAGGACGTCCAGCCGGGGATCGACCGCGAGGATCGCCTCGTGCAGCCGCTGGAGCCGCGGCGAGGGCTCCAGGCCCAGTTCGTCCACCAGCCGGCGGCGCAGGGCGCGGTAGAGCTCCAGTGCCGAGGACTGCCGTCCCGAGCGGTAGAACGCGACCATGGCCTGCGCGTGCAGCCGTTCATTCTTGGGGTGACGGATCGTCAGTTCCACCAGATCGGGGATGAGTTCGCTGTGCCGGCCGAGCCGGAGTCCGGCGTCGACGCAGCGTTCGGTCGCGAGCAGCCGGGCCTCTTCGAGGCGGGCCGCCTGGACGCGCAGCGCCTCACCGGTGGGCACGTCGACCAGGGCCGGGCCCCGCCAGAGTGCCAGCGCCTCGCGCAGCAGCCGTGCGGTCCGCTCCCCCTCGCCGTCCGCGAAGGCGGCGTGGCCCGCCCGCGCCGCCCGCTGGAACGCGAAGGCGTCGACGTCCTCCTCCGCGATCCGCAGCAGGTAGCTCCCGTGCCCGGTGGCCAGCAGTCGCCGGGCGCGCTGCGGACCGTCCGGCCGGCCCGGTCCGCCGAGCGCGGCGGCCAGGGCGCGGCGCAGCCGCAGGATGTACGTCTGGACGGTGCTGTGCGCGGTGCGCGGCGGCCGGGAGCCCCACAGCTCCTCGATGAGGCCGCTCACCGGCACCGGCCGCCCCGGATGGAGGGCGAGGAGCGCCAGGATCTGCCGCTCCTTTCCCGCCGCCGGGGTGACCGCGGTTCCGTCGGCCACTGCGTGCAGGGGGCCCAAAACCTGAATCTTCACGAGTCCTCCGTAACGTCACCGTGAAGTGCCCGGTTTCAGCAATTGCGTGTGGCGGTGGCCACGGAAGGAACCTAGGAGTGCGGGGCCGGGGGCCTCAATACGGTGGCACCGTAGGGATGACCGAAGAATCTGGGCCGTACCGCACGCGGGCATACCGATGTCCCCTCGGGGGGCCGGGCGGTCCGCGGAGGGGATTTCCGGAAAAGGGCGACGGACGCGCCGGGGAAGGTGTTACCGGAATCCGGGCATGCCGAAGGGCGCGTTCTCCTTCCGCGCGCGAGAGGGAAAGAGAACGCGCTCCCCGCCGAATACGGCACCTGGTGAATGGCACCGGCTCATCCGGCGGCGGCCGGGGTCGGGGCGGCGGCCGGTGGGTCGTTCAGGTGCGGCGGCCCGTGCACAGGCGGGCGGTGTGCACGGTGACCGCCGTGAGGTAGAAGGCGTCGGGCCGCCACAGGATGCCGGTGCAGGCGTCGCCGTCCACGAGCTGTTCCACGGTCAGCCGGTCGGCGAGGTCCAGCCGGTCGCCGATCTCGGCGAGCAGCCGGGTCAGCCGGGCGCGCAGGTATCCGCGTGCGGCCGGCCCCAGCGGGGCGGGGAAGTCGATCAGGAAGGTGCGGGTACCGGCGGGCACGAGCCCGGCCGCGGCCAGCAGGCGCGGCCAGTCCTCGACCACGGACGTCGCGCCGGACAGCCGGGCCCGCCGCTCCGCGAAACGGTCCTCCAGCGCCGCGTCCAGCCGCGCCTGCACACCGGGCCGGCCGATGCCTATGTCACGGGGCAGGAAGCGGGGGGCGAGGCCGCGTTCGCAGATGGCGAGCAGCCCGCCGGGGCGCAGGGCGGACGCCAGGCTGGTCACCGCCGCCTGCTGGTCGCCCAGGTGGCGGCAGACGTTGCCGGTCCAGATCAGGTCGGCCGGACCCAGTGCGCCGAACTCCTCGGGCCGTTCGGCCCGCCGGGTGCTCAGCCGGCCGGTCAGCCCGAGTTCCGCGGCCCTGGCCCTGGCCCGGACCAGTTGCGACGGCGACCGGTCCACGGCGACGACCTGCGCCCGCGGGAAGACGCGGGCCAGTTCGCAGGAGGCCGCTCCCGGTCCGCTGCCCACGTCCAGCACCCGGCGGACCGCCGACACCCGGTCCGCGGGCACGAGCAGGTCCCGCAGCCAGCCGGCCGCCTCCGCCAGGAAGCCGGAGCACAGTTCCGCCTCCAGCTCCGCCTCCGTCTCCGGTTCCGGCCCGGCGGCGAGGGCATCGCCGCCGACATCCTCGGTGTGGTGTGTGGTCATACGGTCACCTCCGGCGGCCAGCATGAGCATGTCGGGCGGGCCGGGCAAATGTTGTTGCCGTTTCCGGAACCGCGGCGGGCACCGGCCGGTCAGCGGAGTGCCGCGAGCCCGGCCCGCCGCACCGCCTCCGGCCGCAGCAGGTCACGGGGGAAGGTGTCCAGCAGTTCCCAGCCGGCCGTGAGCGGGAAGTAGTGCCCGCCGGGGAAGGTGTGCGTGCGCAGCGAACCGCGGGTGCACCGGTGCCACCCGGCCGGGCCGGCGGCGACGCTGCGGTCGTCCCGCCCGGTCATGACGGTGACGGGGCAGTGCACGACATGGCGCGGATCGCGCCGGTACGACTCCAGGACGGCACGGTCCGCGCGCAGCGCGGCGAGCACCCGGCCCGCCCGCCGGGGGTCGTGGGCGCCCGGCGGTATCCGGCCGCACTCGCCGAGCCGGCGCAGCATCTCCGCGTCCGGCAGCCCGCCGACCGGCCGCTCGGGCGCCGGACGGTGCGGCGGGTGCGGCAGCCCGGCGCCCGAGACGTAGAGCCGTTCGGCCACGGCGTCGTGGTCCCATTCCAGGCGGGCGGCGATCTCGTACGCGAGGAGCGCGCCGACGCCGTGCCCGTACAGCGCGAACGGCCGGTCGCGCATGCGGACCACGTACGGCAGGACCTCGGCCAGCAGCTGCTCCATCCGGGAGCGGGGGCGGGTGCGCGGATGGCGCCCGCGGCCGGGCAGTTCCACGGGGGTGACGACCACCGAGGGGCCGAGCGCCTCGCGCCAGGGCAGGTAGACGCCTGCCGACACGCCCTCGAAGGGCAGGCAGAACAGGCGCACCGAGCAGTCGCTCATCCGTCACTCACCGGCCCGCAGGGGCGCGGCGGCACTCCGTGTCCCGAGCCGCGGTACGGGCCGCGGGGTGCCGCCGCGCAGCAGTACGCCGTACTCGTCGGCGGCCTCGGCCAGCAGGCGCAGCGCGGTCCCGCGGTCCAGCAGCCCGCGGGCGTACCGCCAGGCGAAGGTCCAGGAAGCGTCGGTGCGCCGGATGAGGCTGGCGCGCATCGACGGCCCCTCGTCACGGGCGAGTCCGGTGGCGGCCTCCTCGGACAACTGCTCGGCGAGCCGCGCCTCCTGCACGGCGGGGCGGGTGGCCCGCCAGTCCACGACGCGGAGCGGGAACCGGGAGCCGGGCAGGGCCCCGCGCAGCACCGGCGAGGCCGCCAGCACGGACTGCCAGGCCTGCTCGTAGACGTACGGCAGGATGCCGGTCAGGGAGAGGACGAACTGCTCGGTACGACCGCCGCCGAGCTGCTGACTGATCGCGGACACGTGGGCACCGCTCCTTCCACCGGGTTTCCGCCAACAGGACGGAGGAATGGGACGGGACGCGCGGTGGCCGCTTTCCGTCGGTGGATCACCGGTCACCGGCTCTGAGCCGTGCCGACCGTACTCGTGCGGTACCCGAGGACATCAATACGGTGAGACCGAAGCACTGGCCGAAGAAACACGCTCCGGAATCTACCGGGCAACTGGCTGTACAAATGCGACGGGTACTCGTGCTAGCGTCGGAGGCGTCAGCGGTGTACGCCGTTTCACCGGTGTCCAGGGGGAGCCGTGGGGGGATTATCGGACGCACTTCCCGTGCCCTTTGGCGAAATCCTTCCTACGATGGCCGGGACCGGTCCGTCATGACCGGAAAAGGTGCCTGAAGGCGCTGATTCCGGCCTGTTTCACGAACTCCGGCTTTTGAGCCCCCATTCCGTTTCCTCGTCACCCAGGTCATGCACTGTTCAGGCAGGAGGTGTGGGCCCGGTGCCCCGGGAACTGTTCGGCAAGAGCGAAGAAGCGAAGATCATCGTCGAGTTGCTCGACTCCGCCAGGACCGGCACGGGAGCGGCCGCGCTGGTGGAAGGGATCATCGGGACCGGCAAGACCACGCTCCTGCGCTGGGCCGAGACGTACGCCCGTGAGCAGGGCATGGCCATGCTGTCCGCCACCGCGTCCCCGGCCGAGCAGCGCTTTCCCCTGGGCGTCGTGCACCAGCTCCTCGGGGCGCTGCCCGAGACCTCGGGCATGTGGGAGCGGGCCTTCGCGCGGTGCGGCGCGTCCGACAGCGCCGCGGACCCGGCCGGCCCCGGCTACCCGCTGCTCGCGGAGCTGTGCGCCTGTCTGGGCCGGGCCGCCCGGCGCACCCCGATCCTGCTGACGGTCGACTGCGTCCAGTACGCCGACCTCCAGTCCCTGCTGTGGCTGGGGTTCCTGACCCGCCGTCTGGAGAACCTGCCGGTGGCCCTGCTCGCCACGAAGCGCTGCGGTGAACCGGCGTGCGACCAGCATCTGCTGGTCGAGTTCATGGAGGGGGTCCGTCCCGACCGGCACATCCATCTGCACGACCTCAGCCCCAGCGCCGCCTTCGATCTCGCCGCCGCGCTCTGCGGCCACGGCCAGGAATCCGTGGGCGCCCTGATCGCGGAGAGCGGCGGCAACCCGTATCTGCTGACCGAGCAGATACGCACCGTTCCCGCGCTCTCCGCCGCCCCGCGCCGCCCCACCGCGGACCAGCATCCGCCCGGCCACCCGCCGGCAGACCCGCCGGAGCAGCGGACGCGGCTGGAGGCGGTGAAGGAGCGCATCCTGTGCCTGCTGCGGCGACTCGACCCGCACGGCGTGCAGGTCGCCCGCGCGGCCAGCATCCTGGGCGCGCCGATGGACGCGGCCCTGCTCGGCGCCCTGTGCGGCATACCCACGGAGCACGCCTGCCGATGTCTGGGCAGGCTGACCGAGTCGGGGCTGCTGCACCCGCACGACCTGAGGTTCCGCCACCCCCTGCTCGCCCAACTGCTCTACCAGGACATCCCGTGTGCCGAGCGCGGCGAGCTGCACCGGCTCGCCGCGCATTGTCTTCGGCTGCGCGGCGCGCCCGGCGAGGACATCGCCACCCATCTGCTGCGCTCGCACCGCCTGGACGAGCCCTGGATGACCCGGCTGCTGCTGGACAGCGCCCGCGGCATGGCCGGCGCCGACCCGGCGGGCGCCCGGCGGCTGATCGAGAAGGCCGTCCTGCACGGACTGCCGCCGGAACTGGCCGCGCGCGCCGAGGACTTGCGCGTCCAGGTGCTCACCCGGCTCGATCTGCCCGCGGCCGCGGGCGCGCTGGTGACACGCGCCACCGCCGCCGGGCCCGCCGAGCGCGGCCGGCAGGCGCTGGAACTCGCCCACATCCTGCTGCGTCTCGACGAACTCCCGCGCGCCCGCCTTGTGCTGGAGGACGCCCAACGGGAGATCGGCGGCGGCGATCCGGCGGTGACCGCGCGGCTGCGCCGGGGGCTCACCCATATCCGGCTGCTCGACGGGAGCTACCGGCCCGGCGAGGGGGTCGAGACCCGGCTGGAGCGGGTGCTGCTGCTCCGTACCGCGCGCGGCGACTCGGCGCCCGCGGTACGGCGGATCGCCCAGCGCGTCCTGTCCGTGCCGCGCGCCCCGTACGGCTCCCCCACCTGGTACCACGCGCTGCTCGCCCTGCTGTGGGCGGGCGAGGTGGACGACGCCCGGCAGGGGGTGGACACCGAGGTGCGGCTCGCGCGCGCCGAGGGCGATGTGCCCCGCGGCGCCGAAGCGCTGGCCGTGCGCGGCCTGGTGCAGTTGCACCGCGGGCATCTGGCCGAGGCCGGGGACGACTCCCGCGAGGCACTGGAGCTGCTGTCCCGGATCGGCGCCGACGGGTACCACACCGGGGCGCTCGCCCGCAGTGTGCTCATCGAGGTGGCCCTGGAGAAGGACGACATCGCCGGGGCCGGCGCCCTCCTCGACGAGGCACCGCCGCTGCCCGAGGACCGGCCGGTGACCTGGTGGCGGCTGCATCTGCTGCACAGCACCGGGCGGGCGCTGGGGCGGCTCGGCGAGGCCCGGCGCGGGCTCGACCTGATCGCCCGGTGCGCGGCGGAGCTCGAACGCCGAGGGGTGGTCAACCCGGCGGTCCTGCCCTGGCGTTCGTCCCGGTCCGCGCTTCTGCTGGCCCTCGGCGACGCGGCGGGGGCCCGCCGTACCGCCCGCGAGGAGGCGGAGCTGGCCGGTCGCTGGGGGGCGCCCTTCGCGCTGGGCCGGGCACTGGTCGCCCGGGCCGCGGCGGGCTCGGGGCGGGAGGCGCTCCAGCTCGCCGGCCGGGCCGTGGAACTCCTCGAACCCGCCCAGGCGCCGCTGCTGTTCGCGCACGCCCTGTCCGCGGCGGGCACCGCCCACCGGCGCGCCGGCAACACGGGACGCGCCCGCGAGCTGCTGCACCGCGCCAACGAGGTCGGCATCTCGCTGGGCGCCGAGGGCCTGGTCGCGGCGGTGCAGCGGGAGTTGCGGGGCGCGGGCGGCCGGCCGGACCCGCGCAAGGACTCCACGGAGTCGCTGCTGACGCCCACCGAACGGCAGGTCGCCGAGCTGGCCTCACGCGGGCTGAGCAATCGCGGCATCGCACAGCTGCTGAAGGTGAGCCTGCGCAATGTCGAGTCCCATCTCACCCATGCCTACCGCAAGTTGCGGATCAGCGGGCGGCACGAACTGACCAAGTTCTTTCCGCCGGACGAGGAGCCCGCCCCGGCCCCGGTACGTCTGCGCCCGCACCGGGCCACGCTCACCCCGCTGCCGCGCTTGCGGACGGGCTGACGCGGGGGCGGGTGCCCGGTGCGGGTCACCCGCGGGACCGGCGTGCCGCGTGCCCTTGGTCAGGCCGCCAGCAGCACCCCGGCGCCCGGTTCGACGCCCGGATAGGCGGCGACGACCAGGTTGAGCTGGCGCTGCATGTACCAGGTGTTCAGGCCGAAGACGAGCGACAGCCACATGCTCACGGCGGGGCTGCACGTCACCGGCAGGCCGGCCGCGCGCTGGGCGTTCGCGATGGCCTTGCCGGTGTTGTAGTACGAGACCAGCGGTGCGACCAGGGTCCAGCTCAGGAGGAGCAGGACCAGCAGGCTGCCCGCCGGGTTCAGGGTCCGGCGTCTGTCGAACTCCTGCATCTCCTTGTGGATGTTGTAGTACCACACCAGGTGGTAGATCCCGAGCGTGATGATCGGCAGGCCCAGCCATACGGCGACCGGGCCGCGGGACTTCATCGCCAGTCCCGACAGGCCGGTCGCGGCGGGGAATCCGGCGCCGGGAGCGATCGCGCCGCCGGTCGCGAACGGCACGTGCCGGCTGTTGTCGGTGGTGGGCTTGATCTCGTCCATGTGGCGCGCTCCCCGGATGCTGTCGTCGGAGCGAGGAGCATGGCAGGAAGTGAAGGTCCTGTGAAGACAGTTGGCGATTCAACGAAGAGTCGTCACATCTTCGTGACCCAGGGGCCGGCGGGGGTGCCGAGGGAGGCTCGGGTGCGGGGCTTCTCGTCCAGCGACGCCACCAGGGAGCGTAGTTCGCGGGCGCTCTTGGCGGCCAGGGCGTGCAGGACTTCCATCCGGGCCCGTAGCGGGCGTGGTCGAGGCGGCGGAGGGCGGCCAGGCAGGGGTCGGACAGGTGGTCGATAAAGGGGTGGCGGCGCCGGGCGCGGACAGGGAGTGCGGCGCGCGGGGCCGAGGGGCGCCTACGCGGCACTGCCCTTTCGGTCGTCGTCGGTCATGGAGGGCAACGCAGTCACCTGCGGCTCCGGCGACCAGCGGATATTCCAGGGGATCCAGATCGCGGTCACGGTGACCGCGAGCGCCGAGGCGGCGACCACCGCCATGCCCAGGGTGAGGCCGCCCGCCGTCGCCACGAAGCCGATCAGCGCGGGGCCGGCCAGCAGGCCCACGGTGCCCATGGCGGCGACCAACGACAGTGCGTCTGAACCCCGTTCGGCGGCGGCGACGTACACGCACGGGGTGATGGCGGCCGCGCCGAGGCCGACGCAGGCGAAGCCGAGGAGCGTCGCGGGCACCCCGCCGGTCAGCAGCGCGAGCCCCAGTCCGACGGCGGCCAGTGCGCTGCCCGCGCGCACCACCGGGCCGTCGCCCCACCGGTCGCGCCAGCGGTCGGCGCACGCGCGGGCCAGCAGCATCGTCGCGGAGACCACCGCGATACCCAGCGGGGCGACGGTCGAGGACGCCTTGACGGTGTCCTTCAGGTAGAGGGTCGACCAGTCGTTCATCGCCCCCTCGGTGATGGTGCCGAAGGTCATCGCGCAGCCCATGAGGAGGGTGAGGCCGGAGGGGAGGGTCCAGTGCCGGGCGCGCCGCTTCTCCGGCGTCGCGGCCGGCGCGGGCGCGTCGGGGAGCAGACCGCGGCGGGCGCACACCGGCAACAGCAGCAACACCGCGCCCGCGATGGTGAAATGGGCCGGGACGGACTGGGTCAGGCTGGTCACCCCGGAGGTCAGCAGGGCCGCCGTGAGCAGGCCCGCGCTGAAGGTGGCGTGCAGCTGGGACATGGCCGTACGGTCGTACGACGACTCCAGCGCGGCGCCCTGCGCGTTCATGGCCACGTTGAGGCAGCCGACGGCGACCCCGTCGGCGCAGACCGCGAGGAGCGCCAGGGGGTAGTTCGGTACGACCGACAGCGCGGCCAGTACGACGATCAGGGCCAGCGCCGAGGCGAGCGACAGGGTGCGTGCGCCCAGGCGCCGCATCAGCACCGCGACCAGCGGGAACGCGGCCGCCGCGCCCGCGCCGCAGGCCATCAGGAGGAGGCCCACTTCCCCGGCTCCCAGATCGAGGCGGGTCTTCAGCGCGGGGAGGCGGGAGACCCAGGTGCCGTACTGGAAGCCGAGGAAGCAGAACAGGGCCGCGATCGACCACTTGGCGCGGGTGAAGGAGGGGGTGGGCATCAGGGCGTCCTCAGCGCTTCGCGGAACAGGCGGGCCGACATGTAGAGGGCGTCGGCGCCGTAGGCCGACGGGACGGGGGTCTCGGGGTGGGGCGCGTAGCCTTGCGCCCGCCAGAAGGTCTCCTTGCCGGCCACGGCGACGAGGGAGACGGTCTCGAAGCCGCGGGCCCGTGCCGTCTCGGTCACATGGCGGACCATGCGGGTGCCCAGTCCCCGGCGGCGCAGCGGGGCGCTGATCACCAGGTCGTGCAGGTGGAGGTTGGTGGTGTCGTGACGGGTGTGCTCGGGGCGGCTCGGGTCGGGGCAGTGCGCGCGGGGGTAGGGCAATGTGAGGGCATAGCCGGCGAGTTGGCCGTGCACGGTGAGGGCGAAGCAGGTGGCGGGCGAGGCGGCGGCGCGGGAGCGCAGCAGGTGCTCGCCCTCGGCGAGGGAGAGGTGTGCGTACGCCTCGTGTTCCAGGGCCGCCAGGGCGGGCCAGTCGGGGGCCGCGATCTCCCGGATGTGCAGCGGGTCGTTCATGTCAGGGCCGTTCGTGTGCTGGGGAGTCGGGTGCGCGGACGCAGACGCAGGGCAGCGGGGCGAAGCCGTTGAAGCCGCCGGTGGTGTAACTCGTGGCGTAGGCACCGGCGGAGAGGATCCACACCGGGTCGCCGGAGGTGACAGAGCGGGGGACGCGGACCGGGTGCAGGCCCGCCCCGTAGGCGTCGTCGCTGTCGCAGGTGGGCCCGGCGACGATCGCCGGCACCGTCTCCCCCGCGTCCGCCCGGCCGGGGAAGACCATGTGGTGGGTCAACTGGTCCATCTCGTAGAGGCCGTTGAACTTGCCGCAGCTGAGATAGAGCCAGTGCGCGTCCTCGCCGTCCGGACCGCGGCGGCGGGTGAGGCGGGTGACGTGGGCGCGGACGGCGCCGTGGTCGGCGACCAGATGGCGGCCCGGTTCCATGACGAAGGTGACGGGGGCGAGGCCGCGGAGGCGGTCCATGCCCTCGCGGAGCACGGCGAAGATCTTGTCGAGGGGCGGCGCGAGGGGGTTGCCGTGGCGGTCCCGGTAGCCGAGCGCGGGCAGTCCGCCGCCGAGGTTGATGTGGTCCGGTACGATCCCCCGCCCGACCAGCGCCGTCAGCGTGTCGGCGAGCAGGTCGAGGGCCGCCTGCCAGCCCTCGGCGGTCATCTGCTGGGAGCCGACGTGGACGGACAGACCGGCGGGGGTGAGGCCGGCGGCGCGGGCCGTGTCCAGGATGCGTACGGCGTCCTCGGGGGCGCAGCCGAACTTGCGGTTCAGGCCCCACAGGGCGCCCTCCCCGCTGGTGGCGAGGCGGCAGAACACACGGGCGCCGGGGGCGTGCCGGGCGATGGCGGTGACGTCCTCGACGCTGTCGGTGGCGAAGGTGCGGATGCCCTGGCGGTGCGCCTCGGCGATGTCGTGGTCGGACTTGATGGTGTTGCCGTAGTGGATGCGGTCCGGATCGACGCCGGTGCGCAGGGCCTGGGCGATCTCGGCGGGGCTCGCGGCGTCGAAGCCGGAGCCGCGGGCGGCGAGACAGTGCAGGACGTCGTCGACCGGGCATGCCTTGAGGGCGAAGCGGACGTCGGTGCCGGGGAGTTCGGAGAGGAGGGAGTCGTATTGGGCGGCGATGCCGGTGAGGTCGTAGATGATGCGATCGGTGTCGGCGCAGGAGAGGGCGGTGGCGAGTGCGCCTGTCCGGGTGCCGGGAGCTTTCGTCGGGCGGGTGTGGGTCCGGTGGGCCTCGGCGTGCGGTTGCCCGCGCCTGTCGGGGGCGGCGTTCACGGGCGGGTCGCTTCGATCAGTGCGGGCCAGGCGTCGATCAGGTCCGCGTAGGCCGTCATGTCCGCGGCGGCCTCGGTCAGCAACTGGTCGCGTTCGTCGCGTATCCGGTCGGCGAACTCCGCGTACCTTCCGCCCAGTTTCCGGTACGACGTGTCCAGGCGGTCCAGGCGCCAGAGGTTCTCGGCGGGGTCCAGGGTGGTGCTCTCGCGGAGGAACGCGGTGATCAGGTCGGGGCGTATCCGGTCCTCCGCGTCCAGGAGGGCGGCGCCGGTCGCGGTCATGCGGTCGTAGACAGGGTGGAAGTAGCGCATGGACAGCAGGAACTTCACGAAGCGGCGCTGGTAGGCGGGGAAGCCGGTGGGGGTGCGGCGTTCGGGGGTGTGGAAGTTCTCGATGTGCCGGTTGTGGAGGATGCCGGGCAGGGTGGCGTCGTGGACCAGGTGGAGGAGGAAGTAGTCGCTGCCGATGGTGTCGGTGGCGGGCGGCAGCGGGACGCGTTCGTAGACAGATCGGTCGAAGGCGACGTTGCACATGTCGACGCGCATGGGGTCGACCAGGGTGAGGGTCGAGCGGTCGCCGGTGAACGGGGTGGTGCCCACGCCGGTGAAGGACTCGGCGACCAGGTCCCGTTTGCGCTCCTCCGGCCAGTCGACCGGCGCCCAGAGGCCGACCACGTCGTGGTAGACGGCCGGGTCGAGACGGCGTATCTCGCCTATGTCCACGGAGAGTTCGCCGATGAAGGACGCGCCGGCCAGGGAGACCGGGCGCCGGGCGTGGGCCGGGTCGAGGTCGGTGGGCAGGCCGGCGGCGGTGGCCTCGGCGGCGGGGTGGCCCAGCCAGGGCAGCTCGTGGTGGATGGGGAACACCGGTTGTCCGGCGTGGAGTTGGTAGGTGCTGTCCGAGTCCCTGCGGTGCACGGAACGGCAGCCGAGCGCGGCGGCGAACAGGAAGGCGCGGTTGGTGCAGGCGCCGTAGGAGACGGCGGGCGGGAGCAGGAGGTCGAGGAGGCCGGAGGGCAGGTTCGCGGCCTCGATCAACTCCCGCAGCCGGGCCCGCTGTTGCTGCTCGTCCATGTGGTGGACGGTCACGCCGGGGACCTCGGGGAGGGCGGCGAGGACCCGGAGGTGGTCGGCGCGGGTGCGGTCGTCGGCGGAGTCGAGGATCAGGAGGTGGACGTCCGTGCCGAAGTGCCCGACGGCGTAGGCGGCCTCTTCGTGCAGGGCGGTGATCGTCGAGGGGCAGGCGCGGTTGGTGGGCAGGCAGAGGCAGATGGCGGTCACTCGGCGTCGCCTCCCCGGGTCCAGGAGTCCAGGCCGAGCAATTTGCGGCCCAGGGGGTTCAGTTCGGCCGTGCCGTAGCGCTCCGCCTCGGGGCGGCGGGCGTCGCCGAGGAGGGTGGCGTTCCAGTCGGGGGTGGCCAGGGTGCGCCAGGAGTGCACGCGGGAGTCGCGCAGGGTGGTGTGCTCCTCCAGGGCGGGCATCATCGACAGGTACTGGACGGCCCGGACCCCGCGCTCGGAGTGGTTGGGGGCGACGCCGTGGGCGAGCAGCCCGTTGAAGATGAGCAGGTCACCGGCCTGGAGGTCGGGACGCACGACGGGGAACTCGGCGCGGTCGGCGTTCGGGCGGATCGGGTCGCGGCCGGGTGGCTGGGCGAGGCGCCATTCCTCGAAGCGGCGGAAGAGTTCGGGGGCGCACTGGAAGCCGCCGAGTTCGGGGCGGGTGTCGTTCAGCGCGATGATGCCCTGCACACGCTGGGGCAGCACGGCGCGGGTGGTGTCCACGTCCCAGTGCAGATCGATGTCGAAGCCCTCGCTGGTGGGTTCGATCAGCGAGCGGGAACGGGTGCCGGTGTTGGGCGGATTGAGGTTGAGGCGGTCGAGGGTGACCCACAGCTCCTCGCAGTCCCAGACGTCCACGAAGGCGTCGTAGACGCGCTGGTTCTGGCGGCTGTTCCACAGGAGCTGGTGGTGGTACGCCTCCACGAAACCGTAGATGAACAGGTGCTGGTCGAGCTCGGAGCGGAACTCCGGCCGCGTGTACCAGGTTTCCGGTCGGTCGGGGTCCAGGCCCTGGAACTCCCAGGTGAAGTCGAGGAGTTGCTTGGCCTCGCCGGGGGTGATCGCCTCGCGGACGACGACATAGCCGTACGTCTGCCAGAACGCGAAGTCCTCGGCCGAAAGCACCCTCAGCGGGCGGGACTTCTCGATGTCGCGCAGTGGGGTCGGGGCGAGGTAGGTCTCGCCGTCGGCGCTGAAGTAAGGGCGGTCGGAAGCCGCGCGGTGGAGGTAGGGGGCGGGTGTCTGCATGCGAGCACTCCGGGGGTACGGATGTGGGTGGCGGTGAGACATTTGCCGGTGGCATACGCCGGGCGCGGAGATGTTCGGGCGGGCGGGGTGGCCGCCGCGCGGAGGGCGGGTGAGGTGGGAGGTGGGTGCGGAGGGGGCGCTGAGGGGGTGCGGGTGCGACCGGGTGGCGGGTGCGGGTGCGGCCGGGTGGCCGGTGCGAGTGTGGCCGGGTGGCGGGTGCGGGTGCGGCCGGGTGGCCGGTGCGGGTGCCTGGTGGCTGGTCGCGCCCGCGCGGCGGAGCCGCATGTCGAGCACGCCCGCACCCCTTCGGGGGCACGGATACGCGCAAAATCCCGGCGAACGGCAAAGGCCCACGCCCCCGCGGACCCGCCCCAGCCGGAGTACGACAGGCCCCCCGACCTGTCGTACTCCGCTGCTCAGCCCCTGACGACGGCTTCCGCCGCGGCGAGCCCGCACACCCGTGCGGCGCCGTACGTCGCGATGTGCAGGGCGCCGCGCGGGGGCGCCTGGGGCAGGCCCATCTCCACGACAACGGTGTCGGGGCGGGCGGCGAGAAGGGTGTCGAGGGCGGAGCGCATCCAGTCGTGGCGGTGTTCGTCGCGGACGGCGGCGACGATCCGGCGGTCGCCGGCGGCGGCGAGGGCACGGGTGCCCGCGTCCGGGCCGGTGAAGGAACCGTCCGTGCTGCCCGGCACCAGCCGTCTCAGCTCGACGGCGACACCCCAGGGCGTCTGGTCGCCCACGGCGATGTTGGGCTCGGGGTTGAACTGGGCGACGAAGACGGGCGAGTCGACGGGTGCCGGGGCGCCGGAGCGGGTGACTCTCAGCGCCCGGCGGGCCGCCGTCAGGCCGATCTGCGGGGCCGGCTCGGTGCGGGCCGCGTCGGCGCGCCCGGCGGCGGTCCAGCGGGCCAGCTCCCGTACCCGCGCGGCCGCGTCGGCGAGGCGTTCCTCGGGGAGTTCGCCGGAGCGTACGGCGGCCACGAGCGCGTCCCGCAGGCCGAGCACCGTGTTCTCGTCGCACAGCCCGCCGCCCACGCAGATCGCGTCGGCGCCGGCCGCGATGGCGAGGACCACGCCGTGTTCCAGGCCGTAGGTGCCGGAGATGGCGCGCATCTCCATGCCGTCGGTGACGATCAGGCCCTGGTAGCCGAGTTCGCCGCGCAGCAGCTCGGTGAGGATGCGGCGGGAGAGGGTGCCGGGGCGGTCGGGGTCCAGGGCCGGGACGAGGATGTGCGCGCTCATGATGGCGCGGGTGCCGGCGGCGATCGCCGCGCGGAACGGCGGCAGTTCGCGGGCGAAGAGGGTCTCCGCGTCGACGTCGATGCGGGGTACGGCGTGGTGGGAGTCGATGTTGGTGTCGCCGTGGCCCGGAAAGTGCTTGGTGCAGGCGGCGACGCCGGTGGACTGGAGGCCCTCGACCCAGGCGGCGGTGTGCCGGGCGACGAGGTCGGTGGCGGGGCCGAAGGAGCGGACGCCGATGACGGGGTTGTCCGCGTTGGCGTTGACGTCGGCGGACGGCGCCCAGTCGAAGTTGACGCCGCAGGCGGCCAGCCGGCGGCCCAGTTCGCGGGAGACGGCGCGGGTGAGGTCCGGGTCGTCGACGGCGCCGAGGGCGTGGTTGCCGGGGAACGAGGAGCCGGTGCGCACGTCGAGGCGGGTGACGTCGCCGCTCTCCTCGTCGATGGCGATCAGAAGGTCGTCCCGCTCGGCCCGCAACTGGGCGGTGAGGGAGGTGACTTGCTCCTCGGTGACGACGTTGCGGCCGAACAGGGCGACGGAGGCGAGGCCCTCGCCGACGCGGCGGCGCACCCAGTCGGGGGCGGCGGTGCCGTCGAAGCCCGGCTGGAGCACGGCGAGGGCGTCACGGGTGAGGGCGTCACCCGAGGCGGAGCCGCTGTCAGACCCCGTGGTGGCGAGTGTGGTCATCGGGCGTCATCCCTTCACGGCGCCGTCGGTCAGACCGCTGACAGCCTTGCGTTGCAGGAAGATGAAGAGGATCAGGATGGGCAGCGCGAACAGGGACGAGGCGGCCATGGTGGCGCCCCAGTCGTCGCCGAAGGCGGTCTGGAACTGCGACAGCCACAGCGGCAGGGTCTGCTTCTCGATGTCCTTGTTGAGGATCAGGACCAGCGGGAACTCGTTCCAGGCGGTGATGAACCCGAACAGCGAGGTGGCCATGAGGCCCGGCGCGAGCAGCGGGAAGATCACCTTGCGGAACGCCTGGAGGCGGGTGCAGCCGTCGACCATCGCCGACTCCTCCAGCTCCTTCGGCACGGCGGCGATGTAGCCGCGCAGCGTCAGGACCGTGAGGGGCAGCACCATCATCGCGTAGAAGACGGTGAGCGGGACGAGGCTGTTGAGCATGTCGCCGTCGCGCACGATCATGTAGATGGCGATGATCATGACCTCCCAGGGGGCCATCTGCGCCAGCATGAAGGTGACGATGAACCCGCGCCGCCCCTTGAACCGCATCCGGGTGAGCGCGAAGGCGGCGAACAGGGCGATGACCAGCGACAGCAGGACCGAACAAACCGTGACCGTCACGGAGTTGGCGACCAGTGTCCAGAAGTGGTCGGCGTGCACGGCCTTGTCGAAGTGCCCGAAGGTGAAGTGCGTCGGGAACCAGACCGGGTTGTCGGTGATGATGTCGCCGGTCGGCTTGAAGGCCGTGGCGAACATCCAGTACACGGGGAACACGAAGCCGACGAAGAGGACGACGGCGGTCGCGTTGGGCCAGATACGGCCGAAGACGGAGCGCTTCACAGCTCGTCCTCCTCTTGCTTGAGCACCATGCGCAGGTAGTACGAGGTGATGACGAGCAGGACCAGGATGGTGAGGAAGGAGATCGCCGCGCCGACCCCGAAGTGCTGGTTTCCGACGCCCTCGACGTAGGCGTAGATCGGCAGGGTCTCGGTGAGCCGGTCGGGACCGCCCTCGTTCATGGCGAAGACCTGCGGGAACGCCTTGAAGACCCAGATGACTTCGAGGAAGGTCGTGGAGTAGAGGAAGGGCCGCAGGAAGGGCAGGGTCACGGAGGTGAAGCTCTGCCAGGCGCCGGCGCCGTCCAGGGCGGCGGCCTCGTACAGCTCCCTGGGGATGGTGGTCGTCGCGGCGTACAGGTTGATCGCGACGAACGGGATCGACTGCCACACGATGAGCAGGACGATCACCGAGAAGGTGGAGAACTGGCTGCCCATCCAGTTGTAGTCGGCCATCGAGTGCCAGCCCAGCTTGTCCAGGACCCAGTTGACGACGCCGAAGCGCTGGGCGAACAGCCACTGGTAGACGGTGGTGGCGGCGATGACCGGCATGGCCCAGGCGAGGACGAGGCCCACCAGCAGGGTGAGGCGCATCTTCTTGCCGAGGCGGGCCAGCAGCAGTCCGACCAGGGTGCCGATCACCATGATCAGGACGACGTTGACGGCGGTGAACAGGACCGAGCGTTCGACGACCTTCCAGAAGTCCGAACCGGTCAGGACCTGCTGGTAGTTGTGGAAGCCGTTCCACTCGGTGAGGTGCTGGATGAGCTGCCGCGGGTTGAGGTTCTGGAACGACAGCATGCCGTTCTTGACCAGCGGCCAGCCCAGCAGGACCAGTGTGGCCGCCAGCGCGGGCAGCAGGAGGAGATAGGGGGCGGCGGCAAGGCGGCCCGCCGGGGGCCGGGAGGCCCCGGCCGCGCCGCGGGGCGGGCTCGGCGCCCGGCCCTTGCGGACAGCGGGCCCCCCGGCCGTGTCCGTGCCTTCGGTCTGCACTGACATGAGTCGTCGTCTCTTCCGTGGCCGTACGAAATCCATGCGCCCCGCGGGCCCCGGAGGTCGCGGGCGGACGCGGGTGAGCCGGGGGCGTCGCTGGGACGCCCCCGGCGCGGGGTCAGTTCTGCTGGGCCAGACGCTGGTCGATCTGGCTCTCGACGTCCTTGGCGGCGGCGGCCGGCGCCTTGCCGTTCAGCACGGCGGTCATGTACGACTTGATCGGGTTCGGGGTGTTCTCCACCGCGGCCCACTCGGGGATCAGCGGGGTGGTGCCGCCGACCGCGGCGGCCGGGGCCGCGGCCTCGGCGGCGGCGTTGCCCTTGAGGTTGGACTCCAGGGACTGCTTGTTCGGGATGACGCCGCTCAGCTTGGCCAGTTCGCCCTCGTACTGGTCGGACAGGGCGATCTTCAGGAACTCCTTGGCCAGGGACTGCTTCTTGCTGTTCTGGGCGACGGCGAGGTTGGAGCCGCCGAGGAAGACGCCTTCGGGCTTGTCGGCGGTGGCGCCGGGGATGGTGAAGTAGCCGAGGTCCTTCTCGATGGACTTGTTGGCCTGGACGGCGGTGGCCGCCTCCCAGCCCATGCCGATGAAGGCGCCGGTCTTGCCCTTGGCGAAGACGGTGGCCTGCTGGGGGTTGGCCTCGTCCTTGTCCTTGGGGGCCTTGGAGTAGGCGGCGTACTTCTTGTAGATCTCCATGGCCGCGGCGACCTTGGGGTCGGCGAGGTTGGAGACGTACTTGTCGCCCTGCTTCTTCACCAGGTCGCCGCCCTGGCCGACGATCAGGCCGTCCAGGAAGTACCAGTTCTGGCCGGGCAGGTAGATCGGCTCGGCGTCCGTCTTCTTGCCGATGGTGTCGAGGTCCTTGAGGAACTCGTCACGGGTCTTCGGCGTGGACTTGATGCCGGCCTGGGCCCAGATCTTCTTGTTGTAGATGACGATGCGGTTGGCGAAGTACCAGGGGGCCGCGTACTGCTTGCCGTCGTAGACGGACGACTTGGAGACCGAGGGGGTCCAGTCGGCGCCGATGGACTGCTTGAGGTCGCCGAGGTCGGCGAGGCCGCCGGTGGACGCGTAGGCCGGGGTCTGGGTGTTGCCGACCTCCAGGACGTCCGGCGGGGTGTCCTCCGAGAGCGCGGTGGTGATCTTCTGCTGGATCCCGTCCCACTGCTGGATCTCGAACTTCACCTTGGCGCCGGTCTTCTTCTCGAAGGCGGCCTGGACGTCCTTGGTCCACTGCGCCGGCGCGGAGCCGGTCATGGTCCACACCGTCAGGGTCTGGCCCTTCCAGCTCGCCGGACCGGCGTCCTTGCTGTCATTGCCGCTGTTTCCGCCACACGCCGCAACGGAGACCATCATGCCCGCGATCACGATCGCGGAAGCGAGCTTGCGCTTCACGCCACCCTCCTCAGGGATGCCACTCAACCCCCCACGCCCTCGGCGGTGACCTGCGTACGACGCTGTTGCACGTAGGGCTCGGGACCTGGCCACTAATGGTGTAGACCAGTACGGTGGAGCTTGGCCTAGACCTTTCGGGGTGTCAAGGGTGGTCCGGGCGGCGGATGGAGGCCGTTACGAGAAAGTCACCGGAGTACTTTCGTCCGGTTCTCCGCCATCCCCCGGCCCGGTCCGCCCCTTTCGCCCGGTCCGTTCAGTTGGACTAGACCATAGGGCACTTGCTCGCTATAACGGGAGCCCACCGACACGGCCGGAAGGCAGGCATGACCACCGACGTCAGCGGCGCGCGCGTGCCGAAGTACTACCGGATCAAGCAGCGGCTGCTCGCCATGACCGAGGCGCTCCAGCCCGGCGCGGCGGTACCGGCGGAACGGGTGCTCGCCGAGCGGTTCGACACCTCCCGGACGACCGTGCGGCAGGCGCTCCAGGAGCTGGTCGGGGAAGGGCGGCTGGACCGGATCCAGGGCAAGGGCACGTTCGTGGCGCAGCCGAAGCTGTACCGGACGCTGCAACTGACCTCGCACACCGAGGACATGCGGGCGCAGGGGCTGTCGCCCGCGTCGCAGGTGCTCGATGTCGGGGAGGTGCCGGCGGACGAGCGGCTGGCGGGGCTGCTGGGGGTCGCCGTGGGCGAAAGGGCGCTGCGGATCGAGCGGCTGCGGCTGGCCAGCGGGGAGCCGATGGCGATCGAGACGACGCATCTGTCGGCGCGGCGGTTTCCGGGGCTGCGGGGGGTGCTGGCCTCGTGTCCGTCGCTGTACACGGCGTTGGCGGAGGTGTACGGGGTGCGGTTGTCGTCGGCCGACGAGACGATCGAGACATCGCTGTCGACACCTCGGGAGGCGGCGCTGCTGGCGACGGACGTGGGCTTGCCGATGCTGCTGATGTCCCGGCACTCGCGGGATGCGCAGGGGGTGCCGGTGGAGTGGGTGCGCTCGGTCTACCGGGGGTCGCGGTACAAGTTCGTGGCGACGCTGCGGCGGCCGGCGGGGTGGGGCGCGCGGTAGGGCGGCGTCAGTCCAGGAACGCCGTCTCTATCCAGCGCCGGACCGCCGAAGGGCGCATGCGGTGGAGGCGGTCCACCGTGTCGGCGACCTCCTGGGGGCCGCCTACCGAGAGGAACTTCTCGCGCACCAGGTCGGTGTGGGAGGCGCGGGTTTCGGGGCCCGCGGCGCCGATGGGGATCAGGCGGGTGCGGGAGACCGTACGGCCGTCGGTCAGGCGGACGGTGACGCGGGCGCCGGTCGCCTTGGTGGAGCGGGAGAAGTCGCGGTCGTCGGCACGGACCGCGCCGACCAGGTCCACCAGTTCGTCGCCGCCGAAGCCGCGCAGCCAGGGCACGGCCAGCTCCCCCGCCTCCCGTACCGCTTCCCCGAACGGGGCGTCGGACAGGAAGAGTTCGCGGGTCATCTCGGTGTCGTGCTCCAGCCGGATCCGCTTGGCCAGCGCCCAGCGGTCGAGGTCGTCCACGGCGGGCGAGGAGAAGTCGTCCACGGAGAACTCGCCGGTGAGCAGGGTGGTCGCCACGGGGTACGGCACGTCCAGGACCAGCGCGCCGAGCGGGGAGCCCGGCCCGGTGACGTAGCGGGCGGCCCGCTCCCCCGCGAACAGGGTGTACAGAGACGCCTCCACGACGACCTCGGCCACGTCCTGCGGGCGCAGCGGACCCAGTTCGCGGTGGATCCCGGCCGCGCAGTCCACGGCCGCGTCGATGCCGGGGCCGCCGGGGTGCATCTTGAAGGAGAGGGTGTCGGTGTGCCAGCGCCGGCCGAGGCCCTTGGCGACCGCCTGCGGCAGCGGGACCGTGGCGAAGCGGGCGAGGAAGCCGTCGCTGTGCTCCATGATGTCGGGCGCGCCGCGCAGCCCGGCGTACGCCGCGTCGCAGGCGTCCATCGCGGTGCGCACCGGGGTGAAGGTGTTGAACAGCCGGGCGTCGCTGGCCAGGAAGGCGCGCATCAGGGGCCAGTTGGGCATGGCGAAGGCCAGTCCGAAGGCGTTCTCGTACAGGCTCGCGGGGGCCCGGTCGGCGTGCAGTCGCCCGGCGACGGCGCCGGCCAGATGGGTGTGCACGGCGCTCTGGCCGCGCAGCGGTCCCAGGGTCGCGGAGGCGGTGATACGGGCCGCGCACTCGTTGGCCACGACGACCGAGGTCAGCAGGGAGAGGCCGTCCAGGCGGCGGGCGTAGGCGAAGGCGAGGGGCACGGCGACCGTGGAGTTGGACAGGTGCCCGGCGTACGCGGTGTCGTCCAGGTTGAGCCAGGAGCCGAGCGCGGCGAAGACCCCGGCGGCCTGGCGGGGGTCGCGCTGCATGGGGTGCCCGAAGGCGGCCACCAGCTTGCGGCCCAGGGGGTGCTGGAGTCCGGCGCGGATGGAGGCGATCTGCGAGAGCACCTGGCTCGCGGCGAGCTTGAGCACCCGGCACGGCACGGCCTGCGGGCGCAAGGTGGCGGCCCAGTGCGACAGTTCGCGCAGCGGGGTGTCCGTGCCGGCAAGGTGGCGGGCGGCCGGGGCCGACGCCTCGGCCTGCTCGGCCCAGTCGTCGCACAGCGCCCGGGCGACGCTCTCCGCGAGGACGGCGGTCATGGCGGGTACCTTCCGTGCGTGCGTCGAAGGGGAGGACCGCGGTGCCCGGCACATCGAAGTGGAGGACGACGGTCCCCGGCACGTCGAGGTGGCGGACGCCGGTCCCCGACACGGGTGCGGGAGCACCGGATCGACCGGTGCTCCCGCGACGCGTGCCGGTGTTACGCGGCCGGGACCTTGTCCAGGAAGCCGTAGACGGCCTTGATCTTGCCGGCCTCGTCGGCGACGAGGACGTCGAAGCCGATGGCGACCGGCTCGGCGCCCGGCTCGGTCACCAGGCCCCACTGGAAGCGGGCCTGGTTGTGGTGGGCGTCGACGGTGCCGTGCAGCTCGAAGGAGAGGCCCTTGAACTGGTCGCGGGCGCCGGCCACCACGGCCGCGAAGCCCTCGTGACCCTCGACCGCGGCCAGCGGGTCGATGTACGGGGCGTCGGCGGTGAACAGCTCGGCGATGGCCGCGGCGCGCTTGTCGGCGTCCGCCTCGTTCCAGATGGCGAGGTAGCGGGTGACGGTGGTGGTCAGGTCGCTCATGCGGGCGATCTCCTTTTTGGGTGGTGCTTCTTCGGTTCTTCGGACGGTTGGTTCAGGGGGTGGCAGGCGCCCACACGGGGAGGGCTCCGGGGAGCACCTCGAAGGTGGCCGCGGCGCCGATGCCGGGTTGGTACTCACCGTCGTGCTCCAGCGGGAGGCGGCGGCCGTCGGTGCGTTCCACGGTGATCCGGCGGCCCCGTGCGTACACGGTCGCCGGATGGGTCATATGGGCGGCGTCCAGGGTCAGTTCGGGGACCTCGGCCGCCGTGATGTCGCCGCCGATGACGCAGACGTCGAGCAGTCCGTCGTCGAGCAGCGAGTCGGGCAGCACGTGGAAGCGGCCGCCGCGGTAGGGGCCGCCGCCGACGTTGGCGAGGACGGTGGGGCCCTCGTGCACGATCCGGCCGTCGACCGTGACCCGGCCGGGGTACGGCTCGTACCCGTCGGCGGTGTCGGCGAAGGCGCGGACGTAGCGTTCGCGGCCCTTGAGCGGCACCTGCTTCGCGGTGATCAGCGCGTCCGCGATGACGCCCGAACAGGCGCCCAGGTACACGTAGTTGCGGGTCTCCACCAGGCGTGCCAGGTCGAGCCTGCGCAGCCGGGCGGTGCCGCCGACGCCGTGGTCGGTGAGGATCGCCTTGAGCGCCTCGCTCCAGGGCCGCTCGCCCCACAGCATCTTGTAGCCGGAGTTGCCGGTGCCGCCGGGCACCACCGCGAGGCTGGCCCCGTGGTCGGCCGGCACGAGTCCCTGGACGGCCTCGCGGACCGTGCCGTCGCCGCCGATGGCGACGATCAGGTCGGGTGCGTCGTCGGTGCGCTCCAGGGAGCGGCGTACGGCGACGGTCGCGTCCCCCGGTCCGCTGGTCTCGTGCACCTCGGCCCGCTCCAGGTAGGACGCGCACAACTCCCTTACCTGGCCCACGAGTTCGGGGCTGTGACTGCCGGAGGCCGGGTTGGCCAGGATCAGGGCCCTGGTGGGTCCGGGGGCTGCGGTGTCTGCCATGACGGGCGCTCTCCTCACGTCGGACGCACCGGCGGTGGACGGAACACGGATGACTCTGCCAAGCGGTCCTGACCTGGCACTGACGCGCTACTGACGCGTTGTCATGCACCCTCCGGGACCCGTACCGGACGGCCGCCCCGGCGGCGGGTACCCGCATCGGGTCCCGCCGTCGGGGCGCTCCGGCGTCACCAGGTGACCGGCAGCTCCTGGAGCCCGTACACGATCGTGTTCTCGCGGAAGCGGACGTCCTCCGGCTTTACCGCCAGGCGCAGCGACGGGAAGCGGGTGAACAGGGCCTTGAGGCAGACCTCCAGCTCCATCCGGGCCAGGGAGGCACCCGGACACAGATGGGGGCCGAAGCCGAAGGCGAGGTGGCCGGAGGCGTTGCGGTGGATGTCGACCTCGCCGGCGCCGGGGTAGACCGATTCGTCGTGGTTGGCCGCGGGGATGGCGACGATCACGCCGTCCCCCTTGCGGATGGTCGCGCCGCCCAGTTCGACCTCGGCCACGGCCGCCCGCACCTGGTTGTCCTGGGAGATGGACCAGTAGCGCAGCAGCTCCTCTACCGCCGGCTTGAACAGGCTCTCGTCCGCGCGGAGTTCGGCGAGCTGGGCGGGTTCGCGCAGCAGGCTGAGGACGCTGAGGCTGATCTGGTGGGCGGTGGTCTCGTGCCCGGCGACGAGGAAGAACCTGGCCATGGCCACCAGCTCCTGGTGGGACAGCTCGCCGGTGCCGACGTACTTGGTGGCGAGCCGGCTGATCAGGTCGTCCCGCGGTTCGGCGGTGCGCCGGGCGACGAGCCCGTCGAGGAACTCGGTCATCGCGGTGAACGCCGCGTACGTCTCCTCGGGGCCCGCCTCCTGGGAGAGGATGACCTGGCTCTGCTCGGTGAAGTCCGCCTCGTCCTGCTCGGGCACGCCGAGCATGCGGGCGATGACCAGTGAGGGCAGCCGGATGGCGAAGTTCGCCACCAGGTCGACCGGCTTCGGCCCGCGCGCCAGCTCGTCCAGCAGGCCCTCGACGAGGAGTTCCACCTCGGGGCGCAGGGCGCGGGTGCGGCGGGCGGTGAATTCGGTCAGGGCCATCCGGCGCAGCCGGCCGTGCTCCGGGTCGTCCATGCGGCTGAAGGACATCACGCCCGGCTCGGGCGGCAGCTGGATGCGGATCGGGAAGCCGGGCTGCTGGTCGTCGGCGCTGAACCGGTTGTCGTTGAGCACCTGGCGCACATCCGCGTGCCGGGTGACCAGCCAGGCCTCGCCGCCTCTTATGCGCACTCTCGACGGCGCTTGCCCGCGCAGTTCCGCGTACGCGTCCGGCGGCCCGTACGGGCACGACCGGGGCATGGGCCAGTCCGGCAGGGTTCGCTGCTCACATGCGGACATTCGGGATTCCCTCCGTTGGCTGAAACTCAGCGTTGGAAGCACATCCTGATGAGCGGCGCTGACGGAAATCTGACGGGTTACTGACTCGTTATCAGCTGGTAAACGTCTGCTTTTCCGGGGGCAAAACGGGTGGCGGGCAAGCGGTTCGCAGACGGTGCGGAACAACGGAACGGGGGCCGGCGCGCTCGGCGCCGGCCCCCGTCGGGGCGGAGTGCGGGACGGGTCAGGCGGCCGCGGCCACCGCGCCCGCCTGTGCCGCCTCCGGCCGCGGCAGCAGCTGCACCAGGCAGGCGACCGCGACGCAGATCCCCGCCTGGACCAGCAGTCCGGTGCTGAAGGCGTGGGCGTAGGAGTGCGCGGTGACGTGCGGTCCGGCGACGCCGAAGAAGACCACGCCGAGCACCGCGATGCCGATCGCGTTGCCCATCTCCTGGGCCGTGGAGAACACACCGGACGCGGCGGCCGCGTGGTGCGGGGCGACGCCGGCCAGGACCAGCGAGGCGAGCGGGGCGATCACGAAGCCCATACCGAGACCGGCCACGACCATGGCCGGAATGCACCAGGCCACGTTCCCGGTGCTGTCCAGGTGCCATGCGGTTTCGGCCAGGCCCAGGTTGCCGACCGCCTGGAGCACCGCGCCGAGCGCGAGCACCTGCTTGCCGAGCTTGGCCGCGACCTTGGGCGACTGCGCGGAGCCGAGGAAGAATCCGAGGCCGAGCGGCATGAACAGCAGCCCGGACTTGAGCGCGGACAGGCCGCGGCCCTCCTGGAGGTACAGCGCGAGGACCAGGAAGAAGGAGGCCATCGCGGCGAAGAACACCAGCAGGGAGACGACACCGATGCCGAACGCGCGGTCCTCGAACAGGCTCGGGTGGATCAGCGGCGACCCGTCACGCGCGGCCTTGCGGCGCTGGGTCCACCAGAACGCGGCCAGCAGCGGCACGGCCGCGATCAGGCACTCCCACGTCCAGGTCGGCCAGCCCTGCTCGCGGCCCTGGACCAGCGGCAGCACGATGGCGGTGAGACCGGCGGTCACCAGGACGACACCGGTCCAGTCGAGGCCGGTACGGCCCTCCGCGCGGGACTCGGGGACCAGCTTCGGGGTGAGCAGCAGGACGACGGCGCCGATGGGGGCGTTGATCAGGAAGATGGTCCGCCAGTCCCAGCCGAAGAGGTCGGCCTTGATCAGCAGACCGCCGATCAGCTGGCCGAACACGGCGGAGGCGCCCATCGTGATGCCGTACGCGTTGAACGCGGCGACCCTGGCCTTGCCGGTGTAGGCGGTGGTCAGGATGCCGAGGACCTGCGGGATGACCAGCGCGGCGGCGGCGCCCTGGACGGCGCGGGCCGCGATCAGCTCGGCCATGTTCGGGGCGATGCCGCAGGCCAGCGAGGCGAGTGCGAACAGGGCCAGGCCGACGGCGAACACCTTGCGGCGGCCGTACAGGTCGCCGAGCCGGCCGCCGGTGATGAGCATCGCGGACAGACCGATGTTGAAGGTCGCCGCCACCAGCTGGATCTCGGCGCTGGTGGCGTGCATGTCCCGCTGGAGCGAGGGGATGGCCACATTGACGATGAAGAAGTCGATGTTGGCGATGAACAGGCCGAGCAACACCACGAGGAGAGCTCCCCAGGCGGGCTTGCCGCCGGTTTCCCCCTGGTCCGTTGCCGGCACGGACTCGGCAGTTCTGCCGGTCGGTTCCGCTTCGGTGGTCATGGTCGAACTCCTCTGTGGTGCGCTGAGGGCGCGTCCGTCGGCGGACGCGCGGAACGGGGCCGGCGGCGGGCCCGCGCACGGGCCTGCCGCACGGCTCAGGACGTGGGCGCCTTCTTGGGCGGGCGCGGGAACAGCTGGACCAGGGCGGCCACCCCGAGCGCGAACGGCACCAGCAGGTAGACGCTGGCCCGGAAGGCGTCGGCGAAGGCGTCGGGGCCGGTGCCGCGGCCGAGGACGTGGTAGAAGACCACGCCCACCAGCGCGACGCCGATCGCGCCGCCGACCTGGTTGGCCGTGGACAGCACGCCGGAGGCCGCGCCCGCGTAGCGCGGGTCGGTGCCGGCGAGGGCCACGGTGGCCAGCGGTGCCATCACCATGGCCATGCCGGCGCCGCCGACCAGCAGCCCCGGCACCAGCCAGGCGACCGGGCCGTGGGTGCCGATGTGCTCCACGGCGGCGTACAGCCCGATCAGGCTCGCCGTCAGCACCAGCGCGCCGACCGCGAGGGTCTGCCGGCCGAGCACCGCGGCGATCTGCTTGGCGGTCAGCGAGACGCCGAGGAAGCCGACGCCGAGCGGCAGGAAGACCAGGCCGGAGTCGAGCGCGCTGAGCCCGCAGCCCTGCTGGAGGTAGAGGGCGAGCACCAGGAAGAACGACGCCATGCCCGAGTAGTAGACGACGGCCGTGCTCACCCCGACGGTGAAGGAACGCTGGCGGAACAGCGCCGGGTTGACGAGCGGGCCGCGGTCGGCCGCCGCCAGCCGCCGCTGGTACAGCGCGAACAGGGCGAGCAGCACCGGGGAGGCGGCCAGGCACACCCAGGTCCACTCCGGCCAGCCCTCCTGCTGGCCCTCGGCGAGCGGCAGGACGACGGCGACCAGGCCCGCGGAGACCAGCAGCATGCCGAGCGGGTCGAGGCGGGACTTGCCCTGTGCCCTGGACTCGGGCACCACGCGGGGCGCGAAGACCAGCGCGGCGATGCCGATGGGCACATTGACCAGGAAGCAGGTGCGCCAGCTGAGCCCGGCGATGTCCAGGTGGATCAGCACACCGCCGATGAGCTGCCCGAACACCCCGGCGAGACCCATCGTCAGGCCGAAGGCGTTGAAGGCGCGGACGCGGGCGGGCCCGCTGTAGACGGTGCCGATGATGGCGAGGACCTGGGGGCCCATCAGGGCGGAGGCGAGGCCCTGGGCGACGCGGGCCGCCACCAGCTGCCCGGCGGTGGGCGCGCTGCCGGCCCAGGCCGAGGAGAGGGTGAACAGGGCCACGCCGATCAGGAACATCCGGCGGCGGCCGTAGAGGTCGCCGAGCCGGCCGCCGGTGATCAGTCCGGCCGCGTACGCGAGCGCGTACCCGGCGACGATGAACTCCACGGCGGACGAACTGGCGTGCAGGTCGCGCTGGGTGGCCGGGATCGCCACGTTGACGATGAACACGTCGAGGGTGATGACGAAGGTGCCGATCAGGATGATCGGCAGCATCGCCCAGTGCGGGGCCGCGGGCTGCGCCGGTGCGGCGGCGGGCGGGTTCCCGTTCTGGTCCGGGGCGGCTTCCCGGGGTTCTTGTAGGGCCATGACGGCCGTTCCTTTCATCGGTCGGCGGGGGACTGAGGAGCCGCCCCTCCCGTCACCAGGACGGGGTGTGCAGGATCTCCAGTACGGCTGCGGAGAAGCTGAAGCCCGCCCCGGCCGCGACGACGAGGACGAGGTCGCCCGGTCCGACGGCGCGTTCCAGGACGAGGTGTTCGAGGCCGAGGAACTGGTCGCCGGGGCCGACGTGCCCGTACTTGCGGCCGACTTCCCAGGTGCTCTGCTTCTCCGTGAAGCCCAGCAGGTCGAAGTTCTCGGGGGTCTTGTTGCGGTGGACGTGCGGGGTGACGACGCGGGAGATGTCCTCGG
This sequence comes from Streptomyces sp. NPDC043952, assembly GCF_056435325.1. NCBI lineage: Bacteria > Bacillati > Actinomycetota > Actinomycetes > Kitasatosporales > Streptomycetaceae > Streptomyces > Streptomyces sp. NPDC043952. The sequence continues at coordinate 22,852 of NZ_JBWKES010000005.1, read as the reverse complement.
TGGTCACGCCGGCCTCGGCCAGCACGCGCTTGGTGGTGGACATCAGGGCGGCCTCGTAGCGCTCCCAGGAGCCCTCGGCCTCCGGGGTGGCCGCGTGCTGCCTGCCGCGTTCGATCAGCCGTACCTCGGGGCCGGGCTGGAGGGCGAAGGGTTCCAGGCCCCGGTTCCAGCGCTCCAGCGAGTTGTCGGCGCCCAGGGTGGCGGCGATCACCCGCGCGAAGCCGGTGCGCCCGGACACCAGCAGGGCGCTGCCGCCGTCCGCGAAGATCAGGTTCAGCTGGATGTTCCAGCGGTCCACCCAGGGCGCGGCGAACCGGTCGCCGGTGGTGAGCAGCACCTCGGTGGCGAGACCGGAGGTGATGTAGCCGGCGGCCAGGCTCAGGGAGCCGACGGCGGCGTTGCAGCGCTGCTGGAGGTCGAAGCCGGGGACGCCGGGGCCGACGGTCTCGTTCGCGACGTAGGCCGCGGCGGGCCACATGTCGTGGCCCTGGTAGCTGCCGGAGGAATGCAGGACGAGGCCGACGTCCGCGGGGGCGATGCCGGAGCGTTCGACGGCGAGGCGGCCCGCGCGTACGGCCATCTCGGGGCCGGAGAGTTCGTCGGAGACGGCGATGTTCTCGAAGCCGAGGTCGCGGTGCTCCTCGTCCACGAGGCCGTCGGCGGCGGCCTGGGCCACCGTGATCGTGTCCGGTATCCATGACCCGGCCGACGCGATGAAGAGGTCTTTGTCGAATCTCATGCTGCTGCTTCTCTCTCGGATGGGTGGCCTCGGCAGTACGTCGGGGAGAGACCGACGAGCGCCGTGTCGGCGGGCCGTCTGTCACCTTCTCGCAGCCCGCTGACACGGCGCTGACGCGCGCCCTTTCCCCGGTCAGCTCACGGCGGTGGCCACGGTCCGCTGGAGCCGGTGTGCGAAGTGGGCGGTGACGGCCTGCGCGTGCGTGTCGATGTAGAAGTGGCCGCCCTCGTACTCGTTGTGGCCCAGGTACGCCGGGGTGCGCGCGGCCCAGTGGGTCATGGCGTCCGGGGCCTCCTGGAGCGGGTCGCTGCGGCCGCCGTAGGAGGCGAGCGGGCAGCTGACGCCGGCGCCGTCGTCGTCGTAGTCCCCGGCGACCCTGAGGTCGGAGCGCAGGGCGGGCACGACCAGGGCGAGCATCTCGGGGTTGTCGTAGACCTCGGCCGGGAAGGAGCCCAACTTCTTGATCCACTCGATGAGTTCGGGCTCCGGCATCCGGCTCTGCTCCTCGGTCGGCTTGAAGAAGCCGACCGGCGACCAGCCGGACATGCCGATCATCGCGGGGGCCGGGCCGCCCTCCTCCTCCATGCGGATGGCGAGCCGGAAGGCCAGCTGCGCCCCGAGGCAGTGGCCGAAGAAGGCGAACGGGCGGTCGTCCAGGTCGTCGAGGACCGCCTCGTGCAGGGCTTCCAGCAGCGGCCAGAAGTTCTCGTACGTCTCCTCGTCGCGGCGGTTGTGCCGGCCGGGGAGGGTGACGGCCTGCGGGGAGATGTCCGGCGGCAGCAGGCGTTCCCAGTCGCGGTAGATGATGGCGCCGCTGCCCGCGTGGGGCAGCAGGAACAGCCGGATGGAGGCGTCGGGCGAGGGCTCCACGGGGTGGAACCAGTGTCCCGCGCTGGACATCTGGCTGCCGGCGGTGCCGATGGCGGTGGTCACGACTGCGTACTCCCTACGGTGGGTGCGGGGCCGAGGGCGCGTACCGCGGGCAGCAGCACCTCGGCGATCTCCTTCAACTGGGGCTCCGGGTCGAGGGATCCGATGCGGATCACCAGGTGCCGGGCGCCGGCCCGGACGTAGCCGGCGAGCCACTGCGCGCACTTCTCGGCGCTGCCCCAGGCGTACGCCTGGATGGTGCGCATCTGCTCCAGCGAGCGGCCGTAGTAGTGGCTGATGTAGTGCTCCAACTCGGCCTCGGCGGCGGCCTCGTCGCTGTTCACGGTGACCGTGGCGTACAGGCCGGGGACCACCGTGCGCCCGGCCTCGGCGGCGAGTTCGCCGAGGCGGGCGGCGGCGCGGCCGTAGGCCTCGACATCCGGCAGGAAGGGGAGCCAGCCGTCGTAGCGGGTGGCGGCGCGGGCGAGCACCTTGGGGGTGTCGCTGCCGGCCAGCCACAGCGGCGGGCCGCCGGGCACGGCGGGCGAGGGCAGCCGGTCCAGGTTCTCGGCCTGCCAGAACCTGCCCTCGAACTCGGTGGGTTCGCCGTCCTCGCCGGAGCGCCAGGCGGCGCGCCAGAGCGCGGCGATCTCGTCCAGGCGGCCGACGCGGCCCTGGAAGGAGGCGCCGACGGACTCGAACTCCGCCTCGGTCTCGGCCATCGGGAAGCCCGAACCCAGGCCCAGGATCAGCCGGTCGGCGGCCACATGGCTGAGGCTCGCGATCATGTTGGCGCCGATCAGGGGGTGGCGCAGGGCGGGGGTGAGGGCGGCGGTGCCGACGGTGATGCGGCGCGTCGCGGCGGCGGCGGCCGACAGGACGACCAGGGGGTCGAGGCGGGGGCGGGCGGTGAGGGAGTCGCCGGCCCACAGGGAGTCGAACCCGAGGGCTTCCGCGTTCCGGGCGAAGTCCAGCAGCGGGGCGGCGGCGTAGGTGCCGTTGATGGCCTGCTCGCGGGTGGGCAGGAGGATGCCGATCCGCAGCGGTTCGGTACTCATGAACGTGTCACTCTCCGCGGGGAGGTCGGGGAACGTGGTCATACGGCACTCCCGGCAGCGGTCCTGGTCTCCGCCGTCAGCCGCTCGCGCACCGCGCGGCGCAGGATCTTGCCCGAGGGGTTGCGGGGCAGGGAGTCGGCGAAGTGGTAGGTGCCGGGGATCTTGTAGTCGGCGATCCGGCCGCGCAGCGACAGCAGGAGTTCGCGGGGGGTCGCGCGGGCGCCGGGGCGCAGGACGACCACCGCGTGCACGCTCTCGCCCCAGCGGTCGTCGGGCAGCCCCACCACGGCCGCGTCCTCGACCGCCGGGTGCGCGGCGAGGGCCTTCTCGACCTCGGCCGGGTAGATGTTCTGCCCGGCGACGATGATCGTGTCGTTGATGCGGTCGCACAGGTGGAGGTAGCCGTCCTCGTCGAGGTAGCCGGCGTCGCCCATGTGCAGCCACTCCCCCACCAGAGTGCGGGCGGTGGCCTCGGGCAGGTTCCAGTAGCCGAGCATCCGGGCGGGGGTGCGCACGCAGACCTGGCCGATCTCGCCGGGCGGCAGGCTCTCGCCGTCGGGGCCGACCACCTTGATCTCGTTGCCGGGGCAGGGCAGGCCCACCGAGACCAGCCGGGTGCTGCCGGTGTGGTGCTCGCCGGGCGGCAGGCAGACCGCGACGCTGCCGGTCTCGGTGCTGGCGTAGATCTGCGCGAACGCGCAGCGGTAGGTCTCCAGGCACTGCTTGAGCAGCGTCTCGGACATGGGCGCCGCGCCGTAGGCGATCTTGCGCAGGGAGGTGAACGCCTCGGGTCCGGCGCCGCGTTCGGCGGCCATCGCCTGGAGCATCGCGGGTGCGGCGAAGGTGGTGGTGACGCCGTGCTCGCGGATGAGGCGGACGGCTTCCTGCGGGTCGAACTGCGGCATGATCACATTGGTGCCGCCGGCGTTGAAGGTGTGCAGGAACCAGCCGATCCCGGCGACGCCGAAGCCCGGCAGGGAGATCAGGGCGACGTCCTCGGGCAGCCAGTCGATCCAGTCCACGCCCTGCTCGCGGCTGGCGTGCGGCAGGGTGAAGAAGCTGCGGTGGGCGAGGATCGCTCCCTTGGGCAGCCCGGTGGTTCCGCTGGTGTAGATCTGGATGACGGCGTCGTCGGGTCCGGTGCCGGGCGCCGGGTCGGTCTCGGGCTGGTCGGCGGCCCAGGCGAGCAGCCCGGCGCCGCGGGCGGGTTCGCCGTCGGCGTCGGTGCCGTCGACCCGGATCACCCGGCGCAGGCCGCGCAGTTGGGGCCGTACGGCGGCGACGGTGTCCCAGAACTCGTCGTCCACGAAGATCAGCGTGGCGCCGGAGTCGCGCAGGATGTGGTCGACCTCGTTCGGGGTGAGCCGCCAGTTGACCGGCACCAGGACGGCGCCCGCCTTGGCGCAGGCGATCATCACGAGGTAGTAGGTGGCGGACTCGCGGCCGAGGTAGGCGACCCGGTCGCCGCGCCGGACCCCGCTGGTGGCGAGGGCGTGGGCGGCGCGGTTGCTGTCGCGGTGCAGCTTGTCGTAGGTGGTGACGTGCCCCTCGCAGATGATCGCCGGGTGGTCGGGGCGGGTGCCGGCGTGGGCGCGGGCGGAGTGGTGGAGCGTCCAGCGCTCCCTCGGTATGTCGCTCATGATGGTGTGCCGTCTCTGTCGGACTGTCCGACCGTCACGCCGCCGGCGCCGGGACGAGCTGCCCGTCGACGAACCGGGCGAGCGCGCGGACCGTGGGGTGGTCGTGGGTGAGGGAGGCCGGCAGGGGCAGCCGGAACGACTGCTCCAGTGCGGCCTTGACCTGCTGGGCCATCAGGGAGTCCAGGCCCAGCGACACGAACTCGCTGTTCAGGTCCAGCTCATCGCCCTCCTCCAGGTGCAGGACGGCGCCGACCTTCTCGCTCACCACGCCGGTGACGGCGGCGAGCCGTTCGGCGTCGGGGAGCGCGGTGAGGGCGGTCAGGTCGAGACCGGTGCCGTCCTCGCCGCCCCGGCGGGCGAGCCGGTCGTAGAAGAGGTCGCCGTTGACGCTGCCGGAGACGTAGCGGTCCCAGTCGAACTCGCCGACGATCCGCTGGGTGCGGGGGCGGCCCCAGAGCCGGGCCAGGGTGTCCAGGGCGCGGGTCGGGGAGAAGAAGCGGACGCCGCTGCGTTCGATCTCCTGGCTGAGGTGGTCCTCCAGGCGGGCGGACATGCCGACCCGTGCCCAGGCGCCCCAGTTGACCGACAGGCCCGGCAGCCCGCGCCGGCCGCGCCACTCGGCGAGCGCGTCGAGCCCGGCGCTGGCGGCGGCGTAGTGGCCCTGGGTGGCGCCGCCGAGGACGGAGGCGATGGAGGAGTAGGTGACGAAGAACTCCAGCTCGGGGAAGGAGTTTTCGGCGGCCTCGTGCAGCAGCCAGCCGCCGTACGCCTTCGCCGCGAGCTGGGCGTCGATGGACTCCCAGGTCAGCTCGGAGATCAGCTTCTTGTCGTAGGACCCGGCGGCGTGCACGATCCCGCCGAGCGGTCGGGAGCCCGCCTTGAGGTGCCGGACCAGCCGCTCGACGTCCGCGGGCCGGGAGATGTCGGCGCGTACGACGTCGATCTCGGCGTCGGCCGCGAGGTCGGCGAGGACCGGTGCGGCCTCCTCGGTGGCCTTGCCGCTGCGGCTGACCAGGGTGAGGTGGCGGGCGCCGAGCGCGGCCAGTTTGCGGGCGGTGACCAGGCCGAGGCCGCCGAGGCCGCCGGTGACCAGGTAGGTGCGGTCGGGGCGGAGTCCGGCGGGCCCCTCGGCGGCCGGCTCGGGCCGCTCCTGAAGGTCCGCGGGCAGGGTCACCCAGGCCGGTCCCGCCGGGTCGGACAGGGCGGTGCGCAGGGCCTCGCCGGTCTCGTCGAGGCGGAAGTGCGGGGCCGGGTCGTCGTCGCGGCCGGCCGGTACGACGGCGACCGCGGGCACGGTGAGCGTGGCGCGGAAGGTCCCGTCGTGCCGTACGAGGACCTCGTCGCCCGGCGCGAACCCGGTGCCGGCACCGGCGGCCAGCACGCTGCCTCGGGCCAACTGGCCGAGCAGCGGCGCGAGTTCCGGCTCGCCGGTCTCCTCGGCGCGTTCGGCGCGCCCGGTGTCCAGGGCGGTGCGGGCGTCCTCGGCGGTCAGGCCGACGGCGCTCACCCGGAGCTGGACCTCGTCCGCCGCCGGGGCCCGGTCGGTGACCGGCACGAGCACCAGGTCGGACAGGTCGCCGGAGTCGGGGGCGCGCAGCTCGAAGCCCCCGGACCAGGTGAGGCTGGCGTCACCGGCGAGCAGCCGGCGCACATAGCGGCGGCCCGGCCGGTGCGCGACCTGGTACTCGCCGGCCGGTTCGGCCCGCCACTCCTCGGCGAGCGGGGCGAGGCCGCTGCCGGGGGCGAGATCGACCAGGGTGGCCCGGTACTGGGCGTACTCGGTGAGCAGCACCCGGCCGAAGCCCCACAGGGTGGCGGCTCCCAGGTGGCCGCCGTCGCCGGCCGGGTCGCCGGGCAGCCACTGGGCGCCCTCGGTGACCAGCCACAGCCTCGGCGGCCGGTGCGCGCTCTCCAACGCGCCGACGAGGGTGAGGAGTTCGCGGTAGTTGTCCTCGCACTCGGCGCGCAGCCGCTCGGCGGACATCGGGCCGGGGCGATGGCGCCACAGCCGGCAGATGTCGGTGACGGTGGGGTCCTCCAGGGCGGCCTTGAGGTCGGTGAGGTCGGGCAGCCGGGTGACCTTGAGACCGGGTTCGCCGGCCAGTTCGGCGGCGCGCGCGGCCGAGGGGTCGAGGAGGACGACGTGCCGGGCGGCGGGGGCGCCGCCGCGGGCGGGCAGGGCGCGGCGCACCCACTCGGGGCGGTGCAGGAACTGGCGGCGGCCGGCGCGGCCCTCGGGGCGGGCCATGCGCACCCCGAGGAGTTCGGCGACCGGGTCGCCGTTCTCCAGGAGGAGCACGTCGGCGAGGCGCCGGTCCTGGTCGCCGCGGACCCGCGCGAGGACCCGCAGCTGCTCGCCGCGCGGCTTGCGGAAGTGCCGTACGGAGGCGATCTCGCGGGGCACGAACACCGGGCCCTCGGGGTCGAGGACGACCAGCGCCTGCACGGCGGCCTCCAGCAGCTCGGCCGGGACGTGCTCGACGGCACTGGCGTCGCGGCCGGTCAGTTCGCCGGAGACCAGGCCGTCGCCGTGCCGGGCGGCCTTGAGCAGCAGGCGCATGCGGGGGCCCTGGGGGCGGCCGACGGAGGCGAGGTCGGTGTAGATGTCCTCGTCGTCGATGTGCTGGGCGGCCGGGGCGAGCCCCGCGTCCAGCTCGGCCAGTTCGGAGACGGGCACGAGGGGTTCGGGGTCGGCGGCGACCGTGGCGGTGGCGTGCAGGTTCTCCTCGCCGCCGACCAGGGTGTACACCTCGACCTCGGCGCCGCCGCCGGGGCGCGGCCGCCAGCGGGTGGTGAGCGCGGTGACCGTCTCGGCGGGCAGTTCGAGGGGGGCGAGCAGTCTGAGGTCGCGGACGGCGTTGCGGGCGTGGCCCTGCACCGCGTCCTGCACCGCGAACAGCAGGTCGACGTAGGCGCCGGCGGGCAGCACGGTGCGGTCGTCGGCGGCGAGGTCGGCCAGCGCGCCCAGCTCCTCGGCGGTGAACTCGGCGGTGAACTCCCGTACCCCGCTGGCGAATCGCTCCTCGGTGCCGAGCAGCGGGTGGCGGGCGGTGCCGCCGGCGGCGGAGCGGCGGGGGGTGACGGAGGGCAGCCAGTAGCGCTTGCGCTGGAAGGCGTACGTCGGCAGGTCCACCCGCTGGGGGGCGGGGTGCCCGGCGTGGTAGCCGTCCCAGGCGACGGTGAGCCCGGCTGCGTAGTACTCGGCGAGGGCGGTGAGCGTCGTCGCGGTGGTGGTGTCGCGGCGGCGCAGGCTGGCCAGCCAGACGTGGTCCTCGACGGTGACCGAGCGGCGGGCGAGCGCGGTGAGCCCGGCCTGCGGGCCGACCTCGATCAGGGCGTGCCGGCCGCGCTTGGCGACGGCGCGGATGCCGTCGAGGAAGCGCACGGGCTCGCCGATGTGCCGCACCCAGTAGCCGATGTTGCCGATCTCGCGGAAGCGGGCGAGGCGTCCGGTGACGTTGGAGATGAGGCTGATCTTCGGCTCGTGGAACTCGATGCCGTCGAGGGCGGCGCGGAAGTCGTCGTAGACCTCGGCCATCAGCGGGGAGTGGAAGGCGTGCGAGACCTTCAGGCGCTCGACGCGCACGCCCCGCCCGGCGAGGACCGCGCTCACCTCGTCCAGGGCCGCGACGCCGCCTGAAATCACCGTCTGGTCGGGGGCGTTGACCCCGGCGACGGCCAGGTCCTCGTGGCCCTCCAGGAGCGGGGCGACGTCCTCCAGCGGCGCGGAGACGGCGGCCATGCCGCCCTCGGCGGTGACGGCCTGCATCAGCCGGGCGCGGGCGGCGACCAGCCTGACGGCGTCCGGGAGGCTGAACAGACCGGCCACGGCGGCGGCGACGACCTCGCCGATGCTGTGTCCGATGAGCACGTTGGGCTTCGCACCCCAGGCCATCCACTGCTGGGCGAGCGCGTACTCCAGGGTGAACAGGGCGGGTTGGGTGTACTCGGTGCGGTCGATGGCCTCGGGGTCGGCCGCGGTGCCGAGCAGCAGCTCGCGCACCGAGCGGCCGAGGTGGGCGGCGAACAGCTCGTCACAGGCGTCTACTTGGGCGCGGAAGACGGGCAGCGCCGCGTACAGGGCGGCGCCCATGCCGGCGTACTGGGAGCCCTGGCCGGTGAACATGAACGCGGTCTTGCGGATGCCGGTCGGGCCCTCGTGCTCCCGCTCGGCGGCCCTGTCGAGGAGCTTGACGAGGGCGGCGCGGTCGGCGACGGGGGCGGCGATCCGGTACGGGTGGTGCGCGCGGGTGGTGTTGGCGCTGTGGCAGAGCGCGGCGATGGACGTCTCGGGCTTCTCGTCCAGCAACGCCCGGTACTGTGCGGCGAGTTCGCGCAGGGCGCCCGCGTTCTTCGCGGAGAGGGTGAACAGCGGTGCGGCGCCGGGGAGTTCGGTCTCCTCGGCGGGGCGCTGCGGCGCCTCCTCCAGGACCACGGCGCCGATCGTTCCGGCGAAGCCGAAGCTGTTGACGACCGCGCGCTTGACCTCGGCCTTCCAGGGCTCGCACGCGGTGGGCACCCGCAGCGGGTACAGGTCCCAGGGGATGCGCCCGGAGGGGTTGTTCAGGTTGATGTGCGGGTAGATGGTGCCCGAGCGCAGCATGAGCACCGTCTTGATGACGCCGACGATGCCGGAGGCCGGCTCCATGTGGCCGAGGTTCGTCTTCACCGAACCGACCACCACCGGGCGGTCCTTGGTGTGCGAGTCCACGAACACGTCGCCGATGGCGCCGAATTCGATGGGGTCGCCGAGCGGGGTGCCGGTGCCGTGCGCCTCGACGTAGCTGATGTCCTCGGGCTTGAGGTGGGCCGCGGCCAGCGCGCCCCGGATGACCTTCTCCTGGGCGGGTCCGTTGGGCACGGTCAGGCCGGCGCTGTCGCCGTCCTGGCCGACGGCGGTGCCGCGGACCAGGGCGAGCACCCGGTCGCCGTCGCGTTCGGCGTCACGGAGCCGCTTGAGGACGACGATGCCGCAGCCCTCGGCGCGCGCGTATCCGTCGGCGGCCTCGTCGAAGGTCTTGCACTGGCCGTCCGGGGACAGCATCTGCGCGTTGGAGAACATCACCGGGATGCGCGGGTGGTGCAGGGCGTTGACGCCGCCGCACAGCGCGATGTCCGTCTCGCCGCCGCGCAGCGCCTGCACGGCCAGGTGCAGGGCGACCAGTGAGGAGGAGCAGGCGGTGTCCACGCTCATGCTCGGGCCGCGCCAGCCCAGGAAGTAGGAGAGCCGCCCGGAGAGCGGGAACATGGTGATGCCGGAGGCGAGGTGGCCGTCCAGCTCCTCGTAGGGCAGCGAGTCCAGCTCCAGCGCGTAGTCGATGGAGCTGGCGCCGATGTAGACGCCGCCGTTGCCGCGGCGCAGCGGCGCGGGGTCGATGCCGGCGTGCTCCAGCGCCTGCCAGGCGGTCTCCAGCAGCAGCCGCTGCTGGGGGTCCATGTACCGGGCTTCCTTCGGGGAGATGTTGAAGAAGCCGGCGTCGAACAGGTCGATGCGGTCGAGGAACCCGCCGGCCGAGGCGCGGATCTTGCCCTTGTCGTCGGGGCCCTCGGGGGTGAACGCCTCGACGTCCCAGCGGTCGGTGGGGATGGGGCGGATCCCGCTGCGGCCCTCGCGCAGAAAGTCGTCGAACTCGTCGGGCGAGCCGCTGCCGCCGGGGAACCGCAGACCGATTCCGACGATCGCTACCGGCTCGGGGGCCTGCGCTGATTCCGTACGCGGCATGGAACGACTCCTCAAGCTTCCTGGACGGCCTGGGTCAGGTGGTCGACGAGGTGGGTGATGGTCGGCTCGTTGAAAAGCACGTTGACGTTGATCGACAGATCCAGGAGCTGTTCCAGGCTCTGGCGTATCTCGGTCAGGCGCAGCGAGGTGAGCCCGAGGTCGAAGTAGGAGATGTCGACGGGGAGGTCCTCGGAATCGTCCATGAGGAGAACGGCCTTGAATTTCCGCAGGACGATTGTCTCGATTTCCTCGGTCAGTTCACTGCGCGGCAGCTCGCGCAACCGCTGGATGGTGCTGTCGACGGGTGACATGCGGCTCATGCAAGCAGCGGCGGCTGACGCCCCACTGACGGCCGTGGCGGGGCGGGTTGGCTGGATCAGTCGGGTGTCAGCGCCGGATCAGATTCCGCTGTCACGCTCGCCTTGCTTCAAGAAATCCACACGCCATATCCGAAAGGCTGAAGATGCTTCGCGAAGCCGCGCAGGAGGAGAGTGCTGAGGCACCTTCCGGATTGAAGAGTTACGACCTCTACATCGCGGGCAAGGACGTCGCCGGCGACGGCTGGGTGTACACCGTCAGCGGGCGTTCGCTGCTGGAAGACGTGTTCACCAGCGTGAGCCTGAAGCGCTCCCTCGAACAGGACCCGGAGTCCGAGGCGGCCAAGCACCCGTACGTCGTGGGGCGTTGCGCCATCGCCGACGACGCCTCCATCGACCTGGCCACCCAGGCGGCCGCCGCTGCCGCCGCCGACTGGGCGGCCGTTCCGCTGGAGCGGCGGATGCGGCTCGGCACCCGGTTCCGCGAGGAACTGATCAAGCACGAGGACGAGTTCCTGCGGATGCTGGTCGCCGAGTCCCACCCGGTCAAGCTCGCTCGCTGGGAGCTGAGCTGCCTGCTCCAGATCTACGCGCCGGGCTCCCTGCGCTGGTACGACAAGCAGATGCGGGTGGAGAAGGAGTACAACGGCCGCCGGCTGATCCTGCACCGCCAGCCCGACGGAGTGGTCGCCTTCAACCCGCCGCAGAACGCCCCGCTGCCGAGCGCCGCGCTGTGCGTGCTGGCGCTGATGGCCGGCAACGCGGTGGTCGTACGGGCCCCGCGCAGCATCGCGCTGTCCACCATGTGGCTGCTGCGCGACATCGTCGCCCCGCTGCTGGAGGAGTTCGACGCCCCGCCCGGCGTGCTCAACGCGGTCTGCTCCAACCCGAAGCAGACCATGGACCGCTGGATCGCGGACCCGCTGATCAACGACATCTTCTACATCGGCGGCAGCCAGGAGGGCCTGCGCTTCGAGCAGCAGTGCGTGGCCCACGGCAAGAAGCCGATCCTCGAACTCGCCGGCAACGACGGCATCGTGGTGTGGAAGGACGCCGACGTGAAGTGGGCGGCCGAGGCGATCACGGAGGCGTTCTACGGCTCCGGGCAGATCTGCATGGTGCCCAACTACGTGCTGGCCCACCCGGATGTCGCCGAGGCGCTGATCGCCGAGGTCAAGGAGCAGGTCAAGGGCATCAAGCCGGGTCTGCCCGAGGAGGAGGACGTGCTGCTGTCGCCGGTGCGGCGCAGCGAGCGGTTCTTCCGGCTGCTGCGCCAGGCGCTGGACAACGGTGCCGAGCTGGTCACCGGCGGCAACCGCACCGAGGTGGACGGCACGGTCTCGGAGACCGGCGTGTTCCTCCAGCCGACGGTGGTGCGGGTGGACGGCCTGGACCGGGCACGGACGTACGACGTGGTCCGCGAGGAGACCTTCTTCCCGCTGATCCCGATCGTGGTGGCCGAGCGCGACCATGACGACGCCCTGCTCGAATCGTTCCTCCAGTTCGTCAACAGCAACGACTACGGGCTGCGTAACTCCCTGTGGTCCCGCTCGGACCACGTGGTCGAGACGTTCGTGCGGCGCACCGTCAACGGCGGCCTGCTGAAGGTCAACGACTCCCACATCGGCTTCCTGCCCTACCTGCCGAGCCACGGCGGCACCGGCCGTACCGGCGGCGCGTTCGGCGAGGCCAACTACCCGATGCTCAAGACCTCCCACGTCCAGGGAGTCAGCATCGCCCGCGACGTGAGCCCGTACGACGCGGTCTTCGGCGCCTGAACCCACCCCGTACCCGGAGGTTTTCCCGTGCGTTCCCTCGATGTCGCCCGGACCGTGTGCGAGCGGTTCCATCCGGGACTGCTCAAGGAACTGGAGCAACTCCCTTACCAGGAACGGGAGAAACCCGGCAGTCCGGTGATCGACCTGTTCCGCATCCACGGTGGTGTGGGCCTGCTGATCCCCGAGAGCTACGGCGGCCACGGCGCGGCCCCGCTGGAGGCGCTGCGGGTGCAGCTGGCCCTCGGCGCGCTCTCGCCCTCGCTGGTCGCGGCCGTCTCCATGCACCACTTCACCGCGGCCATGCTGTACTCGCTGGCCGTCAAGTCGGGCCGGCTCACCGACGCGCAGACCCGGCTGCTGCACCAGATCGTGCCCGACCAGCAGGTGCTGGCCTCCGGCTGGTCGGAGGGCCGTACCGCGCAGAACATCCTCAAGCCGGCGGTGACCGCGCGCCCGGTGGAGGGCGGCTTCCTGCTCTCCGGCTCCAAGAAGCCGTGCAGCCTGTCCCGTTCGATGAGCCTGCTGACCGCGTCCACCGCGATCCACGGCGAGGACGGCGGCGAACCCGAGCTGGCGCTCGCCCTGGTCCCGGCCGACGCGCCGGGCCTCACGGTGCACCGGTTCTGGGGCAACGACCTGCTGGCCGGCGCCGAGAGCGACGAGGTGCGCCTGGAGGACGTGTTCGTGCCCGGCGAGATGGTGGTGCGGGCCGGCGCGGACGACCCCACACGGCTGGACGACCTCCAGTCCGCCGGGTTCGTCTGGTTCGAGATGCTGATCTCCGCGGGGTACGCGGGCGCGGCGGCGGCACTGGTCGAGCAGGTGCTCACCCGCAAGCGGGGCAGCGCGGACGCGCGGGCCGCGCTCGCCGTCGACATGGAGGCGGCGCTGGCCCTCCTGGAGGGCGTGGCGCGGGGCACCGGGCGCGAACCGGGCGACGAGGAGTCGGTGGCGCGGGTGCTCGTGGCCCGGTACGCGGTGCAGAACGCGCTGCCGGGGATCGTGGCGCGGGCGCTGGAGCTGCTCGGCGGGATGGACTTCATCACGAACTCGGCGTTCGCGCAGGCCGCGGCGGCGACGCGGGCGCTGGCCTTCCACCCGCCGTCCCGGATCGCCGCGTCGGAGCCGTTGCTGACGTACTTCGACGGAGGGCCGTTGGTTCTCGCGTAGTTCGTCGGCTGCGGGCCCGGATGTGGCTGGTCGCGCCCGCGCGGCGGAGCCGCACATCGAACAGAGCCCCGCGCCCCTGAAGGGGCGCTCCCCTCAACGGCATTGCAAAGTCCCCTCTCTTGGAGTGAGTGACACGTGACCGTCTTGCACGATTCCCCCCACGCGCCCGTCGTCGACGACGAGGCCGAGATCCTCAACCTGTACCGGGCCCACCTGAGCAAGGGGCGGGCCACGCTCGCCGAGTTGTTCGGCAGTCATATGGAGGTGGCGTCCGAGGGCGCCTGGCTCACCACCAGTGACGGTGAGCGCTTCCTGAACGCAGGCGGCTACGGCGTGTTCATCATGGGCGCCCGGCACCCGATCGTCATGGAGGAGGTGGAGCGCCAGCTGCGCACCCACCCCACCGCGACCCGCATCCTGCTGGAGCCGACGGTCGCCCGCGCCGCCGAGGCGCTGGTGTCGGTGCTGCCCGCCGGGCTCGACCGGGTGCACTTCGCGCTCTCCGGCGCCGAAGCGGTGGAGACCGGTCTGAAACTGGCCCGCGCGGGCGGCTTCAAGCGGACCGTGTCGATGCGCGGCGGCTACCACGGCAAGACGCTGGGCGCCCTGTCGGCCACCGCCAAGGACGTCTACCAGGCGCCGTTCCGCCCGCTGATCCCCGACTTCCTGCACCTGCCGTTCGGCGACGCCGACGCCCTGGAGGCGGAGCTGAAGGCCCATCCGGGCGAGGTCTGCGTGATCCTGGAGCCGGTCCAGGGCGAGGGCGGCGTGATCATCCCGCCCAAGGGCTACCTCAAGCGGGTCGAGGAACTGGTCCGCGAGTACGAGGGCTTCCTCATCCTCGACGAGGTGCAGTCCGGGTTCGGGCGGCTCGGCGAGTGGTGGGGCGCCGACCTGGAAGGCGTCGTACCGGACGTGCTGCTGGCCGGCAAGGCGCTCGGCGGCGGGGTGATGCCGGTGTCCGCGGCCATCGCCACCCGCAAGGCGTTCCGCCCCTTCGACAAGGATCCCTACGTCCACACCGCCACCTTCTCCGGGCAGCCGGTGCTGATGGCCGCGGTGATGGGCGCGGTCCGCGCCGTCAAGGAGGAGCGCCTGGTCACCCGGTCCATGGACCTCGGTGCCCGGCTGCTGCCGCGGATCGCGGAGGTCGCCCACCGCAACATCCCCGAGCTGGTGGTGGACGTCCGCGGCCAGGGGCTGCTCATCGGCGTGGAGCTGGTCGAGGCGGGCCTCGCCGGCGAGCTGCTGATCGAGCTGTTCAACCACGGCGTCGTCGCCAACCACTCCATGAACGGCAGCTCGGTGGTCCGGTTCACCCCGCCCGCCGTGCTGAACGACACCGACCTCGACTACCTCGTCAACTCCTTCGACCTGGCCACCCGAGACCTCATCAAGGGCGCGGCCACTATGCCGGAAGGCGGTAACTGATCGTGCGGCACGTCGAACTGGAAGCCCTGATACCCGCGGAGCAGGCCGAGGAGGTGCTGCACGCCGTACGGCGCTGGGAGAAGTACCCCGACCTCGCGCCGCACGTGAACGCGACCACCGTGCACTCCGCGTACCCCGAGCCCAAGCCCTCCTCCAGCTGGGAGCTGCACTTCCGCAGCGGACTGCTGCGCTGGACCGAGGACGACACGGTGCTGCCGGAGGCGGGCGAGATCCGCTTCGAGCAGTCCGACGGCGACTTCGACTCGTTCACCGGGGTCTGGTCGGTCAAGCAGAACGGCGCGGACGTCACCGTCCGCTTCGACGCCGACTTCGACTTCGGCATCCCGAGCCTGGAGGGCATCCTCGACCCGATCGCCGAGCGGGTCATCAAGGAGACCGTCGCCTGGGCCCTGACCGGTCTGTACCCGGCCGTGCGCATCCAGGGCGGCATCGAGCTGAACACGCCCGCCACGGTCGGCGCGTAGCACCGGCCGAAGGAGCTGACCATGGACCAGGCGAACCCCTTCGAGACGCCCCGCACGTACTCGCTGCACCGCGCCGAGTACCTGGTGGGCCTCGCCGTCACCACCGGGATGATCATCTACCACTTCGGTGACATCCGCTGGCTGCCGGCGCTCGGGCTGTTCCTGTACATCGACCTGATCGGCTACATCCCCGGCGCCATCGCCTTCCGCAAGAGCGGCGGCCGGCCGATCCACAAGGCGTACTACGTCCTCTACAACGTCATGCACAGCCTCATCACCCAGGGCGCGGTCGCCGCGCTGTGGTGCCTGCTGGTCAAGCCGGAGTGGGCGCTGCTGGTGCTGCCGTTCCATCTCTTCGGCGACCGGGGCCTGTTCGGCAACTTCATGAAGTCCTTCGCGCTGCCCTTCGAGCCGGTGCGCCAGGAGGGCTACCTCCGCCTCCTGGACGACCTGGGCCTGCCGCACCCCAAGCCGGTCGGGCACGCGATGGACCCGGTGCCGGTCGGGCACGTCCCCGCGCGTCCCGTCGTCCGCGAGACGGAGGCCGTACGATGACCACCGCCGCGACCCCGGTGCGCCGGCCGGTGCGCCAGGACCCCGCCGAGCGCCGGCGGGCCCTGTACCACCTGGCCTCCCCGGTGTCCGTGCTCACCACGGGCCCCGAGGAACGGATGCACGGCACCACCGCGAGCACCGTCACCCTGGTATCGCGCGCGCCCCTGCTGGTCGGGGTGGTGCTGCGGGCGGGCTCGTCCTTCGCCCGGCTCGCCGCCGCCGAGGGCCGGTTCGCGATCAATGTGCTCGGCGGCGAACAGGCCGACGTGGCGCGGCGGTTCGCCGACAGCTCGCGGCCCGACGGCAGCGCGGCCTTCGCCGGCCTCGCCTGGACCGCCGACCGCTACGCCCAGGCCCCGCTGATCGCGGGCGCCCTCGCCCACTACGTCTGCCGGTTCCACTCCGCGCACCCCGCGGGCGACAGCGAGCTGCTGCTCGGCCATGTCGTCCGGGCCACCGCGGACGAGGGCCTGCCGCTGCTCAGTTACACCGGCGGGCTGTTCGCCGGTTCCCTGCGTCCGGCGAAGGAGACCGCCGCATCATGACCGCACCCGTTGCCCCCGAGGCCGACTGGGACAAGGCCCCCGGCCTGCTGGACGGCGCGAAGGAACTCACCCTCGGCCCCGAGGAGTGCGACCTCGCCTACTGGTTCACCTCCGTCGCCCAGGGCACCCTGCGCGACCGGGGTGCCACCGGCCACCACGTGGACGCCCTCACCCCCGACTTCCTGAAGGCCCCCGGCCCGCTGCGCGAGGCGCTGATCCTGGAGTTCGGCTTCCGGGCCCTCTCCGAGGAGCTGGCCACCCGGCTGCTCGGCCACTACGTGACCATCGCGCCCGGCATCCCCGAGATGGAGTTCTACGCCACCCAGCTGATCGACGAGGCCCGGCACGCCCGTGTCTTCCGCCAGCACCTGGTGGACCTCGGCATCCCGCAGAGCGCCCTGCTGCGGGAGATCGAGGAGATGTCCCAGGACTACCGCAAGCGGGTGCTGAACCCGGTGGTGGACTTCACCCTGGACATCGTCCGCGACAAGGCCGACTTCGCCGGCGGCGTCGGCGTGTTCGCCATCATCATCGAGGGCGTCCTCGCCCCCGCGGCCGAGCTGAGCGAGCGCAAGTGGACCCCGCTGTCCCCGGCGACCGGCGAGATCTCCCGCGGCACCGCCATCGACGAGATCCGCCACCTCACCGTGGCCAGCACCATCCTGCGCGACCACCTCGTCGCGCACCCCGAGTACACCCCCCGGCTGCTGGAGATCCTGCGCTCGGGCGTCAGGCTGTGGGACGAGCTGCCGGACCGGGAGTTCGTCATCCACCGCGAGGAGCTGTTCCAGGACGGCATGTTCAAGCACGCCGACCTGATCGGCGACTACGAGGTCTGGCCGGGCGTCCGCCTCCTCGACACCACGCCCGACCAGCGCTACGACATGGCCGAGCAGTGGACCGACGACATGGCCGAGGTCCGTATGGAGTACATGGGCCTGCCGGTCGAGGTCCTCGCCTCGGAGGCCGGCGCATGAGTACCGGGCGGGCGGCGGTCGTCACCGGGATCGGCTCGTACGTCCCGCCCAACATCGTCACCAACGAGGACCTCTCGCAGCGCCTCGACACCTCCGACGAATGGATCCGCACCCGTACCGGCATCGCCGAGCGGTTCTACATCTCCCCCGGCACCTCCACCGGGGACCTCGCGGTGGAGGCGGGTCTGCGGGCCCTGAAGTCGGCGGGCGACGAGCAGGTCGGCGCGGTGGTGCTCGCCACCACCACCCCGGACCAGCCGTGCCCCGCGACCGCCCCCCAGGTGGCCGCGCGGCTCGGGCTCGGCCAGGTGCCCGCCTTCGACGTGGCGGCCGTCTGCTCCGGGTTCCTGTACGGCCTCGCGTCCGCCGCCGGGCTGATCGCCGCGGGGATCGCGGACAGCGTGCTGCTGATCGCCGCCGACGCCTTCACCACGATCATCAACCCGGAGGACCGCACCACCGCCGTGATCTTCGCGGACGGCGCGGGCGCGGTGGTGCTGCGGGCCGGCTCGCCCGACGAGCCCGGTGCGCTCGGACCGCTGGTACTCGGCAGCGACGGCGAGCTGAGCCATCTGATCGAGGTCCCGGCGGGCGGCTCCAAGCAGCGCTCCTCGGGCCGCCCGGCCGCCCCCGAGGACCACTACTTCCGGATGCTCGGCCGGGACACGTACCGGCACGCGGTGGAGCGTATGACCAGCGCGTCCACCGAGGCCGTCGAGCGGGCCGGCTGGCGTCTGGACGACGTCGACCGGTTCGGGGCGCACCAGGCCAACGCCCGGATCCTGGAGGCGGTTTCGGACCGGCTCGGCATCCCCGGCCAGCGGCGGCTCAGCAATATCGCGCGGGTCGGCAACACCGGTGCCGCCTCGATCCCGCTGCTGCTCGCGGAGGCCACCGCCGACGGCCGGCTCACGGCGGGGGACCGGGTGCTGCTCACCGCGTTCGGCGGCGGGCTGTCCTGGGGCGCGGCCACCGTCGTCTGGCCCGAGCTCCAGACCATCTGACCGATCGTCAGGAAAGACCTTCGAAAGGAACCGACATGCTGGAGCAGCTCAAGGAAATCCTGTCCAACAAGCTCAAGGTGTCGCCCGAGGCCATCACCCCCGAGGCCACGCGGGAGGACATCGAGCTGGACTCGCTGGCCGTCGTGGAGCTGTCGCTGCTGCTGAAGTCCGAGCTGGACCTGGACATCAGCGACGACGACCTGCTCGAAGCCGACACCGTGGCCGACATGGTCCGGCTGATGGAGGAGCGGAGCGCGAAGGTCTGATGGCCGCGATGGACATCGCCGTCACCGGGCTCGGTCTGATCACCCCCGGCGGGATCGGGGTCGGACCGAGCTGGGCGGCGGTCTGCGACGGCAGGCCGGCCGCGGCCCTCGATCCGGTGCTGGCCGACAATCCCGTACAGATCTCCTGCCGGGTGCCCGACTTCGACCCCGAGCGTCTGCTCAGCGCGCGCCGGGCCCACCGTCTGGACCGGTTCGTGCAGTTCGCGCTGGTCGCCGCGCATGAGGCGGTGGCCGACGCGGGCCTGGACCCGCAGACCTGGGACGGCGCCCGCGTGGGCGTGGTCCTCGGCTGCGCCGACGGCGGTCCGGGCACGGTCGAGGAACAGCACCATGTGCTGCGCGAGCAGGGCGCGGACCGGGTGTCGCCGCTGCTGCTGCCGATGCAGCTGCCGAACATGCTGGCCGGTCAGACGGCCATCGAGTTCGGGGCGACCGGACCCAACCTGGTGGTGGCCACCGCGTGCGCGTCCGGCGCGACGGCCATCGGCACCGCGCGGGACCTGCTGGCGCTCGGCCGCTGCGACATCGTGCTGGCCGGCGGCAGCGAGGCCATGATCACCCCGCTGGTCATGGCCGGGTTCGCCCAGATGGGCGCGCTGTCCAGGCGGCACGACGACCCGGCGTCCGCGTCCCGTCCCTTCGACGCCGACCGCGACGGGTTCGTGGCCGGCGAGGGGGCCGGGATCCTGGTGATGGAGCGCGTCGCCGACGCGCGGGCCCGTGGCGCGCACATCCACGGGCGGATCATCGGGTACGGCGCCACGGCCGACGCCCACCACATGACGTCGCCGCATCCCGAGGGCGCCGGCATCGAGGCGGCGGTCCGCGCGGCGCTCGCCGACGCGGGGGCCGACCCCGACGACGTCGAGCACGTCAACGCGCACGGTACGTCGACGCCGCTGAACGACCTGTCCGAGGCACGGATGATCCAGCGGACGCTGCGCGGCGATCCGGTGGTGACGTCCACCAAGGGGGTCACCGGGCATCTGCTGGGGGCGGCGGGGGCGGTCGAGGCCGCGTTCACCGTGCTCAGCGTGGAGCACGAAATCATCCCGCCTACAGCCAACTTGGTGATGCCGGACCCCCGGATGGAGATCAAGCTGGCGCAGACCCTGACGGAGATGCCGATCGATCTGGCGCTGAGCAATTCGCTGGGGTTCGGCGGGCAGAACACGGCGTTGGCCATCGCACCGGCATAACGCACGCCGTTCGTCCGCGGGCCCGCTGCGGCCGGCCGCGCCCACGCGGCGGAGCCGTGAACCGAGCACAGCCCCGCGCCCCTGACAGGGCGCTTCCAACAGCCGTCCGCTGAGAAGTTCCCGCGGGCGGCTGTTGTCCTTGACGTCACCCCCCACGGTCCCCACCCCTCTCCCCATATCTGGAGCCCCCATGTCCACCACCAGTGGTTCGCCGCCCGTGTCGGGGCGGCTCGGTACGGCGCACATTCTGTTTCTCATCGTCGCCGCCGCGGCACCGCTGTCCGCGATGGTCGGCACGGTCCCGCTCGCGTTCGCGTTCGGGGACGGCGCCGGGGTGCCGGCGGCGTTCCTGTTCGCCGGGGTGACCCTGCTGTGCTTCTCGGCCGGGTACGCGGTCAGCGCCCGGCGCACCGGGGGATCCGGCGGGTTCTACGCCTCCGTCGCCGACGGGCTCGGCCGGCCCCCGGCGGTCGCGGCCGGATACCTGGCCCTGCTGTCGTACAACTGCGCGACCATCGGACTGGCCGGTGCGCTCGGATACTTCACCCAACTCGTGTTGGCCGCCCATGGGTTGACGGTGTCCTGGGAGTGGTGCGCGGCGGTCGGGCTGGTGCTGACCGCGGTGCTCGGCTACCGGGAGATCGCGCTGAGCGCCCGCGTGCTGGCCCTGCTGATGCTGGGCGAGATCGGGGTGCTCGCGGCCCTGGACGTGGCGATCCTCGTCCGGCACGGGCTGCACGCGCTGCCCGCCGCCTCCTTCTCCCCGCACACCGCCGCCGGCCCCGGTGTCGGTGTCTCGCTGATGTTCGCCTTCGTGTCCTTCATCGGGTTCGAGTCGGCGGCGCTGTACGGCAAGGAGGCGCGCGACCCGGAGCGCAGCGTGCCCCGCGCGACGTACGCGGCCGCCGCGCTGATCGCCGGGTTCTACGCGCTGACCAGCTGGCTCGCGGTGGGCGCGATCGGCCCGGACCATGTGCGCGAGGTCGCGGGCAAGCAGATGGGCGACCTGTTCTTCGGACTCGGCGACGACTTCCTCGGCACCGCGGGCAGCACCATGCTCCAAGTCCTGCTGTGCACCAGCCTGTTCGCGGCGACGCTGGCCCTGCACAGCGCCGCCAACCGCTATGCCCAGGTCCTCGCCCAGGACGGGCTGCTCCCCCGCACCCTGGCCGCCGAGCACGCCCGGCACGGCTCCCCGCACCGGGCGAGCGTCTGGCAGAGCGTGCTGACCGCGCTGGTGCTGGCCGGGTTCGCGGTCGCGGGCCTGGACCCGTACGCCGACCTGACCACCAGCATGCTGGGTCTCGGCACCCTCGGCATCGTCACGCTCCAGGCGCTGGCCGCGCTCTCCGTGCTCGGGCTGCGGCTGCGCGCCGGGCACGGGCACTGGTGGAAGGAGACCCTTGCCCCGCTGCTGGGCTTCGCCGGGCTCGCCGCCTCCGTGTGGCTGGTGGTCGGCAACTTCGACATGCTCACCGGCTCGCCCTCGAAGGTGATCGCCGCGCTGCCCTGGCTGCTGCCGCTGGTCGCGCTCGGCGGGCTCCTCTACGCGCTCCGGCTGCGCACGGCCCACCCGCTGCGCTACCGGCTGCTCGGCACCCGGCACACCGCCGCCCCCGCCACCCCCGACCTCTCCCCCGCCCCGTCAGGAGACCGCCATGCACGATCCCAATGAGCTGATCGAGGCCGGCGAGGACGCCAGGCGCCGTCTGGCCCGCCGCCGCTACGACCTCGACCTGGACGCGGTGGGCGGTGCGCTGCGCGCCCGTTCGGCCGCCAACGCCGAGGTGACCCGGCTGCGCACCGAGCTGAACAGGACGGCCAAGGCGCGCCGTTCGGGTCCGCCCAGCGAGGCGGAGAAGGAGGCCGCCCGCGCGCTGCGGGCCGAGGTGCAGCAGGCGGAGGCGCTTGCGCGGGTGGCAGCGGGGGAGCTGACCGAGATGCTGCTCGGCATCCCCAACCTGCCGCTGGACAGCGTCCCGGACGGCGACTCCGAGAAGGAGGCCGTGGAGGTGCGGCGGGGCGGTCCCGCGCCGCGCCCGGCCAAGGGCGCCCGGCACCACGCCGAGATCGGCGAAACCCTCGGCATCCTCGACCCGCCGGCCGCGGCCAAGCTGTCCGGCGCCCGGTTCAGCGTGGCGCACGGCGCCGGGGCCCGCCTGGAGCGCGCCCTCGCCGACTTCTTCCTCGACCTGCACACCCGCGAGCACGGCTACACCGAGCAGTCGGTGCCCTTCCTGGTCTCCCGCGACACCATGACCGGCACCGGGCAACTGCCCAAGTTCGAGGAGGACTTGTTCCGCACCCAGGTCGGGGAGCGGGAGCTGTTCCTGATCCCGACGGCCGAGGTGCCGCTGACCAACCTGGTCTCCGGGGAACTGCTGGACGCGCGGGCGCTGCCGTACGCCTTCACCGCCCGCACCCCCTGCTTCCGCGCGGAGGCGGGGGCGTACGGCCGTGACACCCGCGGTGTGCTGCGGCTGCACCAGTTCGAGAAGGTGGAGCTGGTGCGGATCTGCGCACCCGAAGAGGCGCAGGAGCAGCTGGAGTTGATGGTCGGGCACGCGGAGGAGTGCCTGCGCCGGCTCGAACTGTCCTTCCGTACGGTGCTGCTGCCCGCGGGCGACATGGGCTTCTCGGCGCGGATGACGTACGACATCGAGGTGTGGCTGCCGGGCGGTGACGCCTTCCGGGAGATCTCCTCGGTGTCCGACTGCGGCACCTTCCAGGCGCGGCGCGCGGACATCCGGGTCAAGCGGGCCGACGGCCGCAAGACGCCGGCCGCCACGCTGAACGGCTCGGCGCTGCCGATCGGGCGGACGGTGGCGGCGCTCCTGGAGCAGGGCGTGCAGGACGACGGTTCGGTGCTGCTGCCGGACGCGCTGGTGCCGTACACCGGGTTCCGGCGGATCCTGCCGGGCGGCACGACCGAGTGACACCACGGGAAGGGGGGGGGGGGGGGGGCGGGCCCCCCCCCCCCCCCGCGTTCGCGCCGAGGGGGGTCGGGGGGGGTTAGGAGCCCACCACATTCACCCCCCCCTCCACATGGAAGACCTCTCCCATGGTGCGAGGGAA